>JAFVEW010000128.1 GCA_017475805.1 Synergistaceae bacterium
GATAATGTTTTCAAGCCTATTCTTTTAAGCGTCATAGGGTCGCCTATCGAAGAAAGTCCGGCAACAAGCGACGAAAAGACTAACGGAACTATCAACATCATCAAAAGGCGCATGAAAATTTTTCCTGAAAGTTCGATAAAAGGCATTACATAATCGCTCAAAATCGGATAGTCATTAATGAAAGGTCCGACAATAAATCCGAATAAAATTCCTATGATAAAGCCGACTAAAATTCTCACAAGCAGAGCCGTATTTTTTTTCTTTGCCGGTTTTATATAAGTAATTGGCATGTAAAAATCATCTCCCTAAAAATACAAGTAGGAGTTAGGAGTGAGGAATTAGGAACGGAAAAGATTTTTATCTAAATTCTAATTTTTTAACTCGTCGCCTTCACTGGCAGCAACTACAGCGCAGACTGCCGTATCTCCTACGACGTTTAAGCAAGTTCGAGCAGCGTCTAAAATTACATCTATTCCGGCAACTAAAGCAATACCTTCAATAGGAAGTCCAACGCTCGTTAAGACCATTGTAAGCATTATTAAACCTGCTCCGGGAACTCCTGCTGTACCGATTGAAGCTAATGTCGCTGTTGCTACGATGCCGATCTGCATATTAAGAGTTAATGGAACGTTGAAAGCCTGAGCAACAAATAACGCGCAAACACCCTGATATAAAGCTGTGCCGTCCATGTTAATCGTCGCGCCTAAAGGCAAAACGAATGAGCTGACGCCTTCGGAGACGCCAAGATTTTCACGGACGTTTTCCATTGTTATCGGCAAAGTTCCTGAGCTTGAACGTGTTACGAATGCCGTAATTCCTGCCTCGCGAACGCCTCTGAAATACCAAAAAGGCGAACGCTTACAGAACATAGCTATCATTCCTGAATAAACTATGACGGCGTGAATAATGCAGCCTATATAAACTGCGGCGATGACTTTCGCGAACGGAGCTAAAATTGCTATTCCGAACTTTGCAGCCGTGCCTGTGATTAAAGCAAAGACACCATAAGGCGCAAAATTCATAACGACGTGAACAACCTGATACATGACATCAGCAACGCCCTCAAAGAAGTCAGAAATTTTCTTGCCTTTTTCTCCCGCCATTATGCAGGCAACTCCGAAGAATAAAGCGAAAACTATAATCTGAAGCATATTAGCGTTGACCATTGAGGCTAAAGGATTGCTCGGGAAAATATCGAGAATTACATCAGCTATAGGCTTGGCCTCACGGGCTGTCGCACTTAACTCACCGGGAATATTCATTCCGACGCCGGGCTGGAATAAATTTCCGCAAGCAAGTCCTAAGACAATCGCTACAGCAGTCGTAATGAGATAAAGAGCCAATGTCTTTACACCGATTCGTCCGAGTTTGTGAATGTCGCCGACCGAAGCCGCTCCTGCAACAAGAGAAGCAAAAACTAACGGAACGATTAACATCATCAACAATCTAAGGAAGATTTTTCCGATTAAGTCAATGAACGGCATTACGTAATTACTCAAGATTGGCGAAGTGGGAACGACGGGACCGACAGCAAAACCGAAAATTATACCGATTATGAATCCGATTGAAATTTTCAGCAAAAGAGAAATGCGCTTTTTTTCTGCCATAAAAATTCAACTCCTGACTGAATAAAAATTTTTAATAATTTTATAATAAATTCAACGCAAAAAAAAATAGCCCGCGCAAGGCGAGCTGATTAAGCCGGTAATAATTCGTCAGAAAATTTCAGGGCGTGTCCTAACTTTCGTAAGGCTTCCCGAAGTTTCTGCGGTTCATCTTTTAATTTTTTGCCGTAACGCTTTATGAGTTCGTGATATAAATTTTGCGAATCGTAAAGGCTTAAATGCCACTCAAATTTTTCACTGAACAGAGCGATTAAATCATTCAAGTCTTCAATCGCCTGCATGTTAAGTCCGCCCATACATAAGCCCGTCAGCATTTCCGTCATTGAGTCAGCAAAAGCAATTCTAATTTGAGCTTCATCAGGGTCGACTTTCCAAAAATTAGCAAATTCAAAATCACGTTTTATTCCTGCTAAATCAGGATAATGGTCTTCTAATTTCCTGACTATTGAAGACGTCAAAGTAAATTCAGCAGCAGCCACGATTATTGCAGGCGGTTTAGCTCCGAGCAAATTCAAATATTCGAGCAGCTGGTCATAATTCATAACGATGTTTTTCATCGTGTCTTCAAGGCCGCGAATATCCTGACGCAAAAGCTCATTGACAAGTCTGTAACGCGAATTTGACGGAATATTATTCAGCGTGAACTGGTCATAGCCAAACTTTGAATATAATAAATCAGCGTCTTCGCTAGTCAGTAATTTATAAAGTTCTTCAACTTCTTCTTGAGTTAAAGGCTCGTCAGAATCAGTAGCGCAAATTCCGCAAGAAATTAAAGGAGTTCCGCCGCTATATTGGACAGCAAAAATAAATTCGTCTTCAATGCCCGTTATATTTGAACGAACATGAACTTTTCCCGCTGAAAATAATTTTTTCGAGCCTGTTTCAATCGGTGTAGCACTGCCCGACATATCCCAGCAGCCTTCGGAAAATTCGCTCCTGAAATCTTTTAACAATGACGTAATGCCGTAATACGCAGCCATTTGCTTTAAGTCTGCGCGGCCTTGCTTGGCTCTCAACTCGTAAATTTTTGCGCCGTCTTGCAATTCTGGAACATTACTTGGAGCTTCGGCTAACAATTTTAAGAACGGAGGCTCTAAATCGACATTAAAAAGATTTTTAGCAAGCTCGATAGCCCGTGCCGCGTAACGCATAATTTGAACAGGCTCAATTCTTGAAATCTCATCGAAAAACCACCCGCAAGACGTGAACATTAATAGCGAGTTTCTTTCCATTTCTAAGAGCTTAAGAGCGCGGACTTTTTCAAATTTATCGAGCTTGCCTGAAAGATGTTTGTGTAAAAATTTATTTACGTTTTCTTCCGAACGGTCAAGAATAACGTTAATATATTCGTCTCTTGCTTTCCAAGCGTCAATGAAAACATCACTGCTTTCATATAAGTCTGCAACTCTGTCCCTAAGATGATTTAAGGCAACTCTTAAAGGCTTTCTCCATCGATGATGATAGCCGGGCGTTCCGTCGCCGCATGAGCAATCGCTGCGCCAGCGTTCGACACCGTGAGCACAGCTCCATGAAGAATTTTCGATGATTTTTACTTCACATTCGGGCGGATAAAAAGAAAGATATTCGCCGTAGACAGTTAATTGAGCTTCGGCTGAATGGTCTATACATTCGAGACAATAAGCTAAGGCCATATCGCCGTGTTTATGATGATGTCCATAAGATTCGCCGTCGGTTGCAACGTGAGATAAAACGGGCTTCCCGTGAGCTGGATTAGCTTCGATTAATTCGCGGGCAAAAGCTCCGCCGTCATCAAGCAAGCCTCCGAAAGCGATTTTTTGAGATAAAACTCCGTCATAAAAGAATAAATTTATTTTTCGTCCTGAAGGCAAATTGCAGACATAAGCCTGACGAGAGTCAATTCTTGCGCCGCTGACGTCTTGCCAGCCTCCCCAGCCTTCAACGCGGACAGCCTGAGCCTGATACGGCGACAAAACTGTGAATAAAATTCCGTTCTCGGCTAAAACTTCAAGGGTTTCAGTGTCAACGGCACATTCAGCGAGCCACATTCCTTCGGGAGTTCGCTTAAATCTTTTTTCAAAGTCAGCTATTCCCCATTTAACTTGAGTTTCTTTGTCGCGCCGCGAGGCCAAAGGCATAATAATATGATTATAAACTTGAGCCATCGCCGGGCCGTGTCCTGAAAATCTTTTTTTGCCTTCGATGTCAGCCTCTAAAATAGCGTTGTAACATAACGGGTCGTTATCTTCGAGCCACGTCAAAAGCGTCGGGCCGATATTAAAACTCATTCGAGAGTAATTGTTGAAGATTTTCCTGATGTAGCCTTGTTCGTTTAATATTCTTGATGCTGCGTTACGGCTGTAACATTCGGCTGAAATTCGAGCATTCCAATCATGCCAAGGAGCAGCGGACTCTTGAATTTCGACCATTTCAAGCCACGGATTTTCTCTCGGAGGCTGGTAAAAATGTCCATGAATACAAATATATCTCGGCAAATAAAAAACCCCTTTCAGTAAAATTAATTACTTTTTTATCCCTAATTATACTCGCTTATAAAAATAAAAAAGAATAAAAAAAATTGAGGAGCTGGATTTTTACTCCTAACTCCTCAGAACTTTTTAATTCTTAAATTTTAATTTTTGCTTACCATTATGAAATATGTAGAGCCTTCGCGCTCAATCATTAAGACGATTGAAGCATCATTGCCTACTGCGTTTTTAATATCTTCAGGAGTTTTAACTTCTGTGCCGTTGACTTCGATTAATAAATCGCCTTCTCTAATTTCTCCGTCAGCACTTGCCTTTGAATTCCTTTCAAGTTTCGTGATGACTAAGCCCTCGCTGTTCGAGTCGATTCTGTAATTTCGTCTTAAGGCGTCAGTAAGAGTTTCGACTTTAGCAATGCCGAAATCTTTTAATGCGTCGCTGCCTGTGGAAATGCTATTCGTCTCAGTCGTTGTTGTCGGACGGCCGTCGGCTGAATTTGCGCGTTCGGCTAATTTAACGTTAAAGTTCATTTTCTTGCCTTTGCGAACGACACCGATTTTTGCGATTGTTCCGGGTGCTAAAGTTCTGACTTTCTGAACGAAATCGTTAGAGTCTTTGACTTTTTGGCCGTTAAGCTCAACGATGACATCTCCGCGTTTAAGTCCGGCTTTGTCTGCGGGGTCGCCTTTGAAAACATCATTGACCATTGCGCCGTTATCGCCTTCGACTTTGTAAGCCTTAGCCATTTCGGGCGTTATATTTCTTACGGAAACACCGAGCCAACCGCGTTTAACACGACCGTATGAGACTAAATCGCCCATAATTTCTTTAGCTTTGTTGACAGGAATTGCAAAGCCCATGCCCTGAGCGTAAGGGACGATTGCTGTATTAATTCCGATGACTTCGCCATTCATATTTAATAGCGGCCCGCCGGAGTTGCCGGGGTTGATAGCGGCGTCGGTCTGTAGAAAATCATCAAAGTTTACATCTTGGGCGTGAATGCTTCTGTTCTTCGCTGAGATAACGCCCGCCGTTACTGAATGTTCAAAGCCGTAAGGGTTTCCGATTGCTACGACAAATTCACCGACTTCAAGAGCGTCAGAGTCGCCGAGTTCAAGAACAGGTAAATCTTCATCAGGTTCGATTTTAATCACGGCTAAATCATAAGCAGGGTCGTTGCCTTTTATAGTTGCGGGATAAGTTTTTTTGTTGCCGTCCTTTAATAAAACAGAAACAGAAATTTTATCTACGCCGTCAACAACGTGATTATTTGTGAGAATTAAACCTTCTTTTGAAACTATGAAGCCTGAGCCTCGTCCTTTCATAGGAACAGAACGCGTGAACTCTTTGAAAGAATCTCCGAAAAATCTTTTGAAAATCGGGTCGTCATCGAACGGGAACGGCGAGAAAGACCTCGTCTGAGTTTTTTCGACGTCAATATTAACGACAGCTATCGAAGCATTTTTGACTATCGGAACTATAGGATTATTTCCGCCGAACGGTGATATAGCTGCGAATGCTCCGCCGACTAACGAAAATGAAAATATTAATGCAAGTGCGAGCGAACATGTTGCCAGTCCGGCTCGGACTAAAAATTTTTTGCTCATAAAAAACATAAAAAAACCTCCGAATTAATTAATTTTTTAACACGGGGTATTTTAATCTCGAATTATGAAAAGGTCATGAATTATTTTACTTAGTGAAATGAGTCAGCTTGAAAATTTATTCCGTTTTGATAAGATTTTCGCATTGGCTTCAAGGGCGAAGGGAAACTTCAAGCTCCTGACGGCTGGTATTTGCCCGAAGACCGTTCTGTGCCTGCAATTATTTTAGAAGCAAAAAATTCCGGCATTGATATATCAAAACAGGATTGCACGGCTGAAATTATTAAAAATATTGACATTGTTATGACTAAATATAAAGTCGTAATCGGAATTTTATATAACGGTTATTTTATTCGTGTCTTCAAAAATCATGATGAAATTACTAAACAAATTTCTTCAAAACTTGAGAACAAAAAATATTATATAAAATATTGCACCGATACTGGACTTGATATTAAGAGCATTAAAGATATAACCATGCGTATTAATAATAATCTTCATTTTAAGTTCGGTATGCAGAATCTACA
>JAFVEW010000129.1 GCA_017475805.1 Synergistaceae bacterium
AAAACGAGATTTTCTAAATTTTTCAATTTGCCCGAACTCATGAAAACTTTTAAGGACGTAGCTGACATCAAGACAGCAGACATGCTCAATCTTCCGCGACCTAAAGCAAATTTTCATGTAGTTTCAGTAAAGCCGACCGAAGAACAAAAAGAACTTGTTGCAGGACTTTCAGAACGCGCCAGTAAAGTCCATAATCATCAAGTAGAACCGAATGTAGATAACATGCTGAAAATCACGTCAGACGGGCGAAAAATCGGACTTGACCAGCGGCTTATAAATCCGTTGTTGCCGGACAGTCCGGGCAGCAAGGTCAATACTTGCGTTGAAAATGTTTTCAAGATATGGAACGACACGAAAAAAGACAGATTAACTCAGTTAGTTTTTTGTGATTTTTCAACGCCGGGCAAAGATAAAGGCTTTAACGTCTATGATGACATTAAGGCAAAATTAATCGCGAACGGAGTTCCCGAAAACGAAATCGCTTTTATTCACGACGCTGACACGGAAAAGAAGAAAGATGAATTATTTGCTAAAGTCCGAAACGGAGAAGTTCGTGTGCTTATGGGCTCAACTCAAAAAATGGGAGCAGGAACGAACGTTCAGGACAGATTAATCGCGTTGCATGATTTAGACTGTCCGTGGCGGCCTGCTGACCTTGAACAGCGAGCAGGGAGAATAATTAGACAAGGCAATCAGAATCCCGAAGTTAATATTTACCGCTATGTAACTGAAAGCACTTTTGACGCATATTTATATCAGACTGTCGAAAACAAACAAAAATTTATAAGTCAGGTTATGACAAGCAAAACTCCTTTGCTAAGCTGTGAAGACGTTGACGAGTCTGTTTTGAGTTATGCCGAAGTTAAGGCTCTTTGTATCGGAGATACTCGAATTAAAGAGAAAATGGAACTCGATATTGATGTGAACAAGCTCAAAGTTCTTGAAGCGAGTTTCAAAGACCAGCGTTACGCCTTGCAGGACAAACTCCGAAAATCTCTGCCCGAGTTAATTTCTGCTACAGAAGCAAAAATCGACCTGTTAAAAAAAGATGTGGCAACCGCTGAAGCCACGAAAGACTCAGATTTCAAAATGACAATTATGGGAAAAACTTTCGGCTTGGACGCAGACGGAAAGCCTCAAAAACATGAAGCTGGAGAAGCTCTTTTAGCGGCGGCTCAAACGTTAGGACTCAATGTAGGAACAATAGGTGAATATCGCGGCTTTAAGATGAGTGTCTATACGGATCAAAATTTTTACGGGAAAATATTTTTGAATCTTGAAGGCGCAATAAATCACAATATCGAACTTGGAACGAGTGAGGCCGGCAATTTAACTCGAATCGAAAACGCCATAAATGGAATCCCTCAAAAACTCGAAGAAGTTAAAGGCCAGCTTGAAAATTATCATAGTCAGGTTAAGGCAACGGAGGAGGAATTACAAAAAGGCTTCCCTTATGCTGACGAGCTGAAAGAAAAATCAGCCCGTCTTGCACAGCTAAACACAGAGCTGATAATGCAGGATAACAGTCAAACACCAGTACAAGAAACGTCGCCGGCAGTTGAACCTGAAGCACCCGAAATAAAAGTTGAAGAAACGCAAAAAAATGAAAATCCACCCGAAATTAAAGCGGCTTACGGAATCCCCGAAACTAAATCTCAAATAACCTCGCAGATGATTCGAGATTTGAAGCTGATTAAGGGAGATATGTATATTTATCCCGATCCCCGAACTGATAATCAACAGTATAAAGGCGAGATTCTTTATGTTGACAAGAAAATAGGTTATTGCGTTCAGTTAAGTGGCAAACACAGTCTTTTTGTCCATAAACTTGAAAATTAGAACGGACTCCCGAAGTCGGCGAAAATCTCAAAGTTTCTTTTTCGGACGAAAATCACAAAGCCATTATGACAACGCAGGAGTCGTGGACTCGTACACGTTGCAGAAAATAATTTTAAGGAGCAGAAAAAATGGCAGACAGCAATAAAAAATTTAATTTTATTCACGAAGAACACAGAAAAATTTTCGAGAAGTTAAAATCTCAGGCAAAAGAAAATAAAAATCGGCATGAATAACGAAAAATTTTAAGATTTTGTAGTAATAAATGTAGTAATAAAATGAGATTTTTTATGATAAATATAAATGTTGACAAAAAAAATATATCCCGTCTATAATATGTCTGTAACTTTTCGCTGTCCAAACACATTTACGGCGGCGGAATATTTATAAGTTATTTTATTGTGCCTTGTTATTTTTGTCAAGGTATAATAAGTTTATTGACACATTGTACC
>JAFVEW010000130.1 GCA_017475805.1 Synergistaceae bacterium
TGTTGATGTCGAAGTCGGGGAGGTCGGACTTCTTAAAGCCCTTCATAGACCACGTGAATGTATAGTTAGGCTTGCTCCAATCCTGAATAAAAGCGGCGGGTATGCCGTCGGTGTGAATGACATAAGCCCCGTTAGTTGAGCCGTTTTTATGGCCTTCGATTTGGTATCGGTGAATACGGTCGTCTAAGATAAGCCAGCGGTCGCGTTCACGCGCGGGGTACATATCCTTCTCACGCATGAACGCAAGCACTTTGTCTCGAATATCTTCAGGGCTAAAGATGTAATCCATAAGTTAATTTCAGCCCCTTTCTAAGCATGGCGGCTAAAAGGGCATATCGCTAATAGGCTCTCCAAAGCCGCTTTGCTGTTGCGGTTGCTGATTAAAGCCGCCGTTGCCGAATGACTGAGATGTCTGCGGGTTATAGCCCTGTTGCTGTCCTTGCTGTCCGTTTTGTCCCTGCGGCGGTTTAGGCTTGAATAGCGACACGCGGATACTGTCCGCGCCCTCTTTAGCGTCAAGTCCTGCGGGGTTAAAGGTGCGCTTTAGCATAAGCGTCTCGTAGGTGTTGCCGTGTTGGTCTGTGTTCTGCCAAATTGCGCCGATGTTTTCCCATTTAGTTTTCGTGTTGCCGCTTTGGTCATTGTATTTTGAGACTGCGACCATGCAGTCATAGAGTTTAGTTGACATGATTAATCTCCTTTTTTAGTAGCCGGGATATTCACTTTGAAAATTGTTGTTTTCTGTCTTGTTGTATTCAGTATTGCGCCTTGCTTGTCCGCCTAAATAAGCGTAAGTTACATATCCTGCGTTGGTTACAGCGTCAATACCTGTTGCTCCTGCACGTTTGCCGACCTCAATCAATGTTGCATAAAGCGCGATAGTAGTTTTAGCTTTATCATCTGAGACATTACCAAATTCTTTCTGTATTTCAAGAATGTCAAAAAGCATTCTTGAAATAGTAGACATTTTTTGCATAAGCTCTGAATGTTGTTTGCTCAATTCCTCAACCTGATTTTTAGCCTCTTGAATGAGCATTTTGCCGTCATCATTCATTAAGCGATTTATGATTACGTCCGCCGTTACGCTTTCTGATTGTTGTTTAGTTAATCCAAGTGTCATAAGCTGGTTTTTCATTTCATTGCTTATCATGAGTTATTAATCTCCTTTCCGCCTAAAACGGCTGCTCCTTGAATTGCTCTCGCTCTTCGTTATCGAGTTTGAGCTTCTCCGCTTGCGCTTCTAATATCTGAGCCTTTGCACTGATATAGTCAGCTATTGCGTCGGCCAAAGTGTAAAAGCACATACCACAAAAGAACGCGATGATTATTGACATTATTTACTCACTCTCCTGTTCCAAGCCTCGATGGCGGCCGCTTCTGTTTCGTACTCTCCCCATGTGTCTGTGCAATACCCAAACAACGCAGTACATTTTGTACAGCTCACGAAATATTCTTCATTTTCATCTGCACAGACTTCCGCTTCTCCGCCGCAAAACGGGCACGGCTTTAATTCTTCACTCATACCTGCGCCTCCTGACTTAGCCATTGTAATAACTCTTCTTTATTCCATGTTCTCTTTTTGTATCCTAACCTAAAAAGAAAATCACAAAATTTCTGAGAAAACTGGAAAGACCAAATACCTTTTTCTACTATTTCAACGTCGCTCATAGCTAATACTTCTTGGCATTCTTTCACAAAGAGTTGATTTAACTTATCTCTGTTAGTTATTGTCAGCTCCTCTCCGTCAATCCGTGCTAAAAGCTGTTCGACATCATCACTCGAAAATTCCTCGTTGAGAATTAATCTTAGGTGTTGATACATCTCCGGCGCGGCGGCTATTAAACGAGCGTTAGCTTCGACCTCCTTACTCTTAACCCAGCCTACTTTGCAAATATGTCCTACACTTCCAGAACTTCCAACAAAAATATATGTCCCGTTATTGAAAACGTACCACTCGCCTTTTGTGAACTTACTCATTTTTTCTCCTTTCTGAATAAAAACCGAGCCGCCGTAGGGCAAGCCCGGCAAAATATATAAATCAAGTCTATAAACGAACCTCTTAGCCTTTACTGAAAGGGTGGAAGAAACTTCGATGTTCCCTCCTTACTAAGATTTGCATTAACAGAGCCTAAGCTCCGATTAGTGCCATTAGCATTTACTCCAGCCGCATTTTTTACAGCGATAGCAGCCTTCATAGCGTACCAATTCGCCATTACAAACGGGGCATGTGTGTGCCTCATCGAGTAGTTCAGGGTGTTCTTTCAGCATCTCTTCACGCATTTTCAAGAACGGTGAATTTTCCTTTGTATATTCAGGCGGAATAACTACCTGTGCATTAGCTTTCAAGCGTTCCCGCGCCTGCATTTTCTGCCGCGTTAGTTCAAGTCGGTCAAGTGATTTAGCCTTCGGCATTGTTCGTTTCCTCGTTTTCAACTTCTTCAACGTCAATCGGGGTGTTATCTGAATTTTCGCTTGATTGCTGTGCTTTTATTTCATCAAGGCGGATAGCTAAAGTCGCAATGTCCTCATCGGTATATTCTGAGCTGCTGTTCTTGCCCGTGATTTCTCCCATGATAAGTCTTGCATCATCTCCGCAAGTTTTTACAAACTCATTCCATAGACCTCTGATAGCTTCTTTGCGCTTAAGTTCTGCGTCTTTTTGTTCCGTGCTTGTTTTGACAATTTCGCCGTCTCCTATTTCTTCCTCTGTAACAAGTCCTGAAATGCTGAAAGCACGCTTTAATGCCATTGTTTCAGCTACTTTAACAATCATCGCCGACGGGTATTGCCTCCATACATTCACGCCTTTGTTATATTCGTTGTACGGAGCGAAACAGTAAGTCGGATGTTTTCTATCTTTCCTGAAAACGATAGCATAAGCTCCGACTATCGGTCCTCTGTTTATCATGTTATAAGCATGCTTAACGTCGTCGCCATCTTTTATGAATTTATCTCCGGCGTGAACAACGTCGCTCTTCATACCGTCGAAATTAGGGTCGCGGTTAGCTATCTTCAAATAGCCGTCGCGCCCTGTCATGATTGTGTTTCGACTGCCCATATTGGCAAACCATATTTCACGTAAAAACGGGTCAAGTTCATACTTTGCCGCGATATTCAAGAACATTTTAAGTTCACTGTCATTAGCTCCGACTGCTACAGTGTTCTTGATTGTGTTAATCTGGTCTTTAGTCCAGACGTCCTCCGGCTCTTTAATTGCTATAGCCTTTTCTGCCTTTTCTTCCATACTAAAATCACTCCTTATTTTCAGAGACTTTAATTTGCTCGTTCCATTCTTCAATCTGAGCGTTAAGAACATACATATAACGCTGTCTGACTGTCTTTAACGCGCCTCCTAAATACTGCGTTAAATCCTTTGAAAATCGCCCGTCAATCTCATCAAACCACTTGTCGCCGCCCCTCGAATTGACCTCTTCAAGCATCTGGTCAAGTGAATATTCCATGTTGCGCCAAAAAGCCGCTCTTCGTCTTAGTTCGTTGTTCATTGCTTAACCACCTTAGTCTGGATAAGTAAAATTAAGCTGCCCATTTTCAGTTATTTCAATTTTTATGTATGGGACATTCTTAGCTTTGCTACCTTTATTGGCATAACTTATTTCCGCTAGACGATTATGAATAGATGTTAATAAAAACAATATCGTCTGATCACAGCTTCCCTGAAACAACATTTCTACTTTCTACCTCCTAATTCCTAGTTGCATAATCAAACTCCCATTCCCATTGCGACGTAGTCATAGTCGAAATGCTCATCGCTTGAAATTCCGTAATCAGGGCTATCGTGTTCCGGCTCTTCTGCAAACTCTGAATTAATCAGCTCTATTGCCTCATCACTGTTTAATTCGCGGTCGGCTTCATCATAAATACTCTTCCAGTATTCAGAGCGTGCCCGTGCGATTGTTTCTATGTCATCAAGAGCGTGGACAAGCCTATCTGAAAGCCTGCTGTCTTCGGGATTGTTCATCATGTCCTGCCACGTAAGTTTTACAAATTCGTAATCTTCAAGACCTCTAATAGCATCCGTCAATGTTTCGAGGTTAGCTTCCCAAAACTCGCTAAAACGCTCAGCGAGATAACGTTTATTTTCAAGCTCGTCGTACTCTTTTTCTGTCATCATGATAAAATAGCCTCACTTTCATTTATTTACAGGCCAACAGGGGATAAGCTACCTGTGGCAGGCAAAAATCACCGTCAAGTTCGTTATCAACTACATGCAGATTTAATAACCTTTGGCGTAATGCCTCTCTCTTCCTTAAGACAAGTTCGCGCTTGTCGTCCGCGTTTTTGTAACACCAACTTAAAAATTTTCGTAACGTCATGATTTAGCCTCCGTTGTTGTGTTTTCCATTGCCTTTTTATAAAAATCAAGCGCATGTCTTATAAATTCCGCTACGGTCATGCCTTTATTTTGTGCTGTCCTTCTTAGCCAGTCGACTTCCATGTTTGTGAGCATGGTACTTGCATTGTATTTCCTGATTACTTTCATTCTTTAATGCCTCCGTTACTAATTTTCAACGATTGATATGCCCAAATGTGCAATTATTAATAATGCTGTTGTGAGGTGTAATATTGCGTTCACCTTAAAAAAGGTGATATAGTCTTTATCAGGATTTTCTTTCTTTTCTTCTTGTAGTTTTAACCCAAAAGAGACAAGAGACATAAGCACATACATGGTGGCAATACCCAAAACGAATATCACGAATACAGTGAAGAGAATTATTCCTAAAAAAAGCGCAAGTTCTTCCATAGTTATTTTTCCTCCTTAATCCCTCCTAATGCCTTCCCGTTGGCTAAGATTAAGTCGCGCCCCGCTAATAACTGCTTAATCAAGGCTTTGACTTTCTTCTTATCCGTCCATAA
>JAFVEW010000131.1 GCA_017475805.1 Synergistaceae bacterium
AAAAATTCTTCGTTGTCTTTTTGAAATTCTTTTAGCTTAGTCTGAAGGTCGGGACGCTTGATTACCTTGTAGCGTTTAAGCCTGTCGTTAACATATTCGAGGCCGGATTTAATTTCTTCGACTGTCGTTTTTTCAGCGTCATGAAAAACTCTAACGGGTGCGTTCGCATGAGTGTTAAACGTTCCCGGCACTCGCAACAATGTCAGCGCGTGTTTTTTCTGAGGATTCGCTCCAAGATATTCAAAGTCCTTATATAACAAGTCTTGAATATCGTTCCAGTCGAGATTGAAAGCAAATTCGTTAAAGACAATCCGCCCTCTGTTATTCTCGTAAGAATTTCGACCTTTCTTGTAAGGCACTTTTAACGGCCACACGACGGCTAATTCTTCATGGTCGCCCCAAATTAAAGGTTCAGGCAAACCGCGCTGACGACAATGTTCAAGAACAAGCTCGGCCATCTGCCCGCCCGATAAATTAAAGTCAAGATTAAGATTTTCAGCTTCGACAGCCTCGTTCAAATCAAGAATCAAGAAATGGCAAGGCATTGACGAAACCCATTTTTCGCGCAAAATAGGCTTGCCGTCATCGTCTGTAATTCGCTTTGAGACTTCGGCGGCTGAAATCCAGTAATCTTTATCGGCGTCAATGGCACTCCTTACGTTTTCAAAATATAAGTCGTTCGTTTCTAACCAGCTAAATTCAAATTTTTTGCCCGTTCTCCCGACTTTGCCGAGTATTTTTTCCTTGAAATAAACGTAACTCGCAAAAGATTCATGCCATTCGTGAATTTTTTCAAGGCTTGATTGCCATGCGTCATTCAGTAGGGAAGCGTCTTCAATTTGACAACGTGAAATTGAATCAGAATTTTTCGGTTCTTCGTTCTGATTTTCTTGTTCATATTCAAAATCATCAAGTGTTGCCAATTCTTTACGCCTCCCTTCTAAATCTAAGTTTTTTACCTTAGTAGCAGGGCGGGACGATGCTCTTAAATATTCCTTATTTTCTTTTTAATTGAATTAATTTTGTGATACAATACCCATGAGAAATTTAACGCAATATAAATTACCAATCGCGCTTCTGTTCTCTACGGGGGCATTGATGGGAAGATTAGAAGGAATATTGCAAAGTCCCGCCTTAGTCTGAATCACTAAGGCGAAGTTATTTTTATTGGACATTTTTACTGTCCTCGTTTTCTTCATCTTCAGCTTTGGGATGCAGTAACTCAGTTTCAGTTATGCCAAAAAACTCCGCCAACTTCATAACGCTATCTAAATTTGGACGAAGATCTCCTCTTTCCCAATGTAAAACTGTGGATTTATTTGTTCCTACAAGACGCGCTAAACCAGCCATCGTAAGATTTAACTCCGTACGTCTACGTTTGATTTCATCTTTAAGTTCCAAAATTATCCACCTGCCTTATTAAAATTGTGTACATTATAACAAAAGGGTTGTTATAAAACAACTATTAAATAATTTCATAATATCTGATACATGAAAATACATTCGCTGTCATATCGCGGTTTTAATCTTCTATGAAGCTCGGCTTCGTGTTCAGCAGGAAGTCTATTAAAGCCATATCTGCCATACTGTTTTATAAGTCCGTCAAAAGGCAACGCGAAAATATATATTATTTTTACGCCGATGAGTGTGGCAATGTTTTTTACGAACGGCTTTATAAAATCAGTAAAAATCATAAATCCTATGCCTTTTAATTTAGGGTGTTTCATTACATAAGCATTATTGACAGCAAAATTTGCCAATTCTATTCCGGGAAGTGTGTCAAAATCAGCTACTGCTCCCGTACCTCCTTCATTGAAGGAAATTAGACCAGCTTTCAATGAAAAATATCCGACAAATTCTGAAGAATTATTGTCTCTGACAAAATAAGTTCTCATAATTCCGCTATTTTCATCATCAATAGCAGCATTTTTAAGATAATCAGCGAGTCCATTACCACGAACATCTTTCACGGAAAAATTTTGAATGTCTTGAAAGTCATTTTTTGATGCTCCAAGATGTTCGCAATAAAACGTATCATTTTTAAGAATTGGCATTTGTAGTCTCCATAGCCATTTCTTCTTTTCTTATCTTAAGCATTTCAGCAACTAAACGTGCACTCTCAGCCTTCATTTTTTCATCATCGACAGGCGGCGTATTCAAAATATGCTTGAATATCGCTCTTCCTAAGTCCGGCGGAAGATTTGTCATACAAGGTCGTCCATATCTGCGGCTGTCAATTACACTCATTCTTTTTCACCTCTAAATTAAATTTTTGATTTTTGAAAATTATACATGAAATTACGCCGCCTTTTGTTCTATGAGATCGCTTTTCTCAGGAGCGTCAATTTTTGAGCGTTCCGAAAATATTTTGTCGAGGAAATATAAAATCTGTTTGCCATAAATCGGCGGAAATCCCGCTGAAAAAATTAACATATCGCCCGGCTCTACGATATTTTGATTTACGTCCTTAACAGGTCCGGGAAGTCTCATAATTTCGTCGGGCGTTAAGACAGCCCTTTGAACTTCCTGCTGGGACTTCGTTACGCTTTTTTTCGCAAAAATTCCCGTTCCGCCCTGAAACGAAATACTTTCCTGCTCTTTAATTACGGTCGTTACGCCTAATCGATCCGATAAATATTTTGCTGTATCAACTTTGTTCGGAGCATAAGCTATCGTTACATGACAGTTTGAAGTTATCGATTCGTCCTTTCCATAAGCCGCGTCAAGCTGCGCTTTATCCTGACAAATTAAATAGGCTTTAATATTCCAACCTCCGAAATAAGCGATTGCCTGTTCAAAAATTCCTAATATTCCTAAAGCCGGAAATTCGTCGAGCAATAATAAAAGCCTGTGTTTATAAGGGGCTTTCATCTGTCCGCCCTTAAATTCCATCTCAGGCATGAGAATAAAAATTAGCTGAGAAATGAAAAGTCGGACTAATGGCTTCAATCGCTGAATATTTGTAGGATTCAAAACGAGATACAGC
>JAFVEW010000132.1 GCA_017475805.1 Synergistaceae bacterium
AAAATTTTTATCGTTTTATTATTCATGTAAATTTATAAAGGAGGTGAGATTATGAAAGAGGATCGCTCCCTACTGGTTCTTATTCTTTTATCCATATTTACGCTTGGAATTTATGCATTGTTTTTTTGGCATGGATACGCGAGAGATATGAACATTGTCTGCGCAGGAGATGGTAGAAAAACTCGTGGCATTATCGCTCAAGTTGTGTTCACAATTTTCACTCTTGGTATTTATAATTTAATTTGGATATATGGAGCAGGTGATAGGATATTTTTTAACTGCACTAAGAAGAATATCCCTAATACCGTAAGCGGAGGCAATCTCCTTTTGTGGTATATACTTGGATCTTTTATCGTTATTGGGCCATTTATAGGTGCGTATAAGTTAATCTCAGGACTAAACCAACTATGTATTGATTATAATCAGCGTGCCATAGAACATTAATTCCTTAACGACAAGCATAAACTATAAGAAAATAAGGATGAGGAATAAAAAACATTCCTCATCCTTATTTTCTTATTTCTTAATTGCTTTTTCAAAGTGTTGATAATCTTTGACGTTTTTCCAGTCGCCGCCCCAGTCAAAGCCGTGCTGCTTGAAAAGTTTGTAGCAAAGGTCGTCGTGAGTAATCTTATGCGGAAAATCTTTGCTTCTGTCGACGTATTCTCCGGCTGTAGCAGGTTCGATATTAATTTTGCCTTCAACTTCTTTAACATAAGGATTGTAGAGAGTATTAATATCAACCGCGAGGCCGTAGCCGTGATTAGAAACTTTTTTAGTGTGCGATATAAACCTGAAATTAAAACTTGAAGAATTATTGTCGCGCATTGAAAGCTCATCATCGGCGTTATATTCGTCAACGAGTCTTATTTTTTCAATTTGATATTTAGCCTCGTAAAGTTTCTGGAAAATATCGAGCAAATCTCCTGCGATTGCGGCATTGCAAATCATTTCGCCCTCATGAGTTTCTCCGTCAAAGCCGACGTGAAGAACATGCAAATATCTTAAATCTTCTCGCGGAACGATGCAGTCGTCCTTGTAAGACTTGCCTTTGATACGCGCAAAAATAACGTCGTCAATTTCGCTTGCATAAAAATTTTCGTTCGCAAACGCAACAGAACACGCTAACATTAAAATTAAAACTGCAAAACTGAATCTAACCATGTGAATGCCTCCTTAGCATCGTAATTTCCTGAATGTGGATAAAGCCATGCGAACTCAAAATTAAGATTTTTCACGCCGCTGCTGTTGAGAAGTTCATGATAAAAAACTGTCTCGAGAGCAAATGACGAATCTCTATCTTTCATGCCCCAGCGAACATACCAGTTAGGCGCGATATTTACGTTTTTATCTTTCGTCAAATAATCAAACGGGCAAGTCATTTTAATTTGCTTTACAAGTTCTTGGCCTTCTAAAGTTTTCATAAAGTCGTCCCATTCAAGTCCTGTATCATCTTTGCCGACGGAATTTTTAACGGTGTCTTCGTTCCATGAAATAAACTCAAACGGACAGTAAGGCTGCTCACGAGTCCCGAACAAATTATCTTCGTTTTGCTGCTGAGGTTCATAGAGACCTGAGTTGCTGAAGGCCGGAGCGATTTTTAATTTTGTGTTCATAGCAACAAAATATTTATGCTGCTCAAAATCATAAGTATATGAGCCGTCGTCATTAAGAACGAGCCAATTATTGCCGTGCCACTTTGAATTTTCGATGTCGGCTTTTATTTTAGCTATGCCAAATTCGCTGATGCTTTCTTCGATTTCATTTTTCATTAATCTTATAATTTCTTCGTTGAGATTTTCAGAAGTCAGCGGCGAGCCGTCTTTTCTAAATAATTTCAGAGAATCGACATAATCAGCGTATCTTGCTTTGAGAGCGTCAGAGCGTCTTAAAATATCTTCTTTTGAAGCGACGCTGTATTCTAAATTATTTTCGTCAAATAATTTTTTTCTCGTTTCATTATAAGTAAATTCATAAGCTGCGTCGGCGTTACCTAAATCAGTAATCGGGCAATAAGACATCGTAGCGAAAATATTATCACCGATTTCAGGATCATTAATAAAAATATCGCCGGATTTTGAGATGCCTGCTGCGCCTATTTCGTAAAGATATTCAAAAAAGTCGGGACTGTTGCCGCTTGCTGCAATTAATGCTGTCATAGCTCCGCCGCCGCTCGTGCCGTTCACTACGATTTTATCAGCGTCGATATTTTTCAAAAATTTTTTATTAGCGCGCAAATATCGAATAGCTGCTTTAGTGTCTGTAGCTGTAGCGGGCGAATGGCCTAAAAATTTCCCGTCTGTTGCTCCATTGCCTCTGCTTCTTGCGCCGTAAGACACTACAACGAAACCGCGTTTTAATGCCATTGCGCTGAATTGTTCTCGGCCTTTGCTTAAGTCGTCAACGTCGGGCGAAGTCTGATAATTTTTACCGTCTTTAATCGCGATCCCGTCTCTATCGCCTACAGTCGCGGCGTAATCGTCCATAAACCAGCCGCCGTTATTGACGACGAATAAGACCGGCGATTTTTTTGTCGCGTTTTCAGGAACGTAAATATTAATTAATTGATCTTCGGGTCTGTTAGGTTTGCTGACGTATGGAGCAACATAAAAGTCTACCTTTAATTTTTTGCCGTCGATTAAAGGCGTGATAGTCGTCTTTGTAGCCTCACCTGATTTAAGAGCCTTAGCTAAATCAATTTCAGCTGCGTAACATGACGACGCGAGCATCGAAAATATTAACGATAACGTCAAAATTTTTTTCATGAAATAAAACCTCCTTAATTAAAAATTAAAAATATTTTAACATTCAGCCTGTTGTAGAATATCCGTAAAAAATAAAAGCAGGAGAAAATTTTTAATTTTATTTAATAATGGCCAAGAGCATAAAAAGAAATTACGTTTATAATTTAGCTTATCAAATTTTGACATTAATAACGCCTTTTATAACCACGCCGTACGTTACGCGAGTCTTATCACCGAATGCGATAGGACTTTCGAGTTTTGCTTTCTCTCTTTCTCAGACTTTTGGGCTTTTGGCCTCCGTAGGAATATTAATTTATGGACAGCGTGAAATTTCTTATGCTCAAGACGACCGACAAAAACGCACGCAAATCTTTTGGGAGCTTCAGATGCTTTCATTTGTGACATCGATAGTTTGGATAGCTCTTTATATGTTTGTCGTTGTTTTTTATATAAAGCATGATTACGTTTTATTTTTAGTTTTTATCTTGCAAATTATTCCATTCAACAGTACTTTTTTATTTTACGCTATGGAAGAATTTGGGAAAATTATGGCATTGAGTTTTATTTTTAAGATTTTAGACATTTCTATTATCTTTATATTCATAAAAAGTGATGCGGATCTCCCGCTTTACGTCTTAGGCTCGATGTCAACTATGGTTTTGCCTAATCTTTTGATGTGGCTCGATGTCCATAAATACGTAGATTGGCCGGACTTGAAACTATTAAAAAGTTTGAAGCCTTTTCGCAACATAATGCTTATAATCTCGCTTTTTTTGCCGACTATATCATCTCAAATTTATTCTGTTTTAGATAAAATAATGCTGGGTTTTATAGCTCAAGGTGCAGCCGAAAATGGTTATTATGAATTAGCTTTGAGAATTTCAAAAATGCCGCTTATGGTCGTAGCGTCTCTCGGTATTGTCATAGTGCCGCGCATAGGTCATTTATATAAAGCAAACGAAGTTGAGACTCTTCAGGCTTATATCTACAGGAGTTTTAAGTTTGCATGGTTTGCGTCAGTTCCATTGTGTTTCGGCTTAATAGCTGTCTCTAATAATTTCGTAGCTTGGTTTTTCGGAGGCGGTTATAGGAAAGTGTCGGATCTGTTGAAAATTTCGAGCTCACTACTGATAATCATCGGTCTTTCCAGTGTCAATGGTCAATACTTTGTACCAACGGGGCAGCAAAATAAATATACAATCACTCTGGTTACGGGCGCGGTAGTTAACTTCTCGCTTAATATGTTTTTAATCCCGCGTTTTTATTCATACGGAGCATTAACAGCTTCGGTATTGGCAGAACTTGCGGTGCTGGCTTCGCAGCTTTATTTTTTGAGGAAAGAATTTAGCATCAGAAAAATAATTTCTGATGGATTTTCTTATCTTGCTGCAGGTTTTATCATGTTTGCAGCATTGCGGTCATTTAGTTATAAATTGCCGCTAAATCCGCTTGGAACAGCAATAATGATTTTTTCTGGAGCATTAATTTATTTCGGAGTCCTCTTGATTTTACGCGACGAGTTCTTTATTTCATACTCTATGCGAACTATAAACTTCCTAAAAAGAAGAATAAAAATGCTTATATAGTAAAAACACTTTATTATTGATACAATAAAACGTTTTTACTATATCATTTCAGTATACTGTTCAGGTGAAAGAATGACCACTTCCGCTTCATTGTTTTTCATAACGACTTTTGACCCGTTAGCCTTAACATCTGTAAAAATTTTACCAGCAAGCCATCGATTAAATCGCAAAATAGGAACTGTTCCGTTAATAGCACTAATAACTGACTGCATTAATAATCTTTTATTTTAATGGTATCGCTTTACAAAATATATCAATATAAAAATTGGTTGTCAAACTGATAAATATATCTATTCTTTTATGAGTTTTTGAACAGCGTTAGCTCTTGCTATAGTTGCTCGGCTTATGCCAGTCATGGCAACTACCTGCTTATACGAATGAGTTTTCAGCAGTTCAAGAGCGTGATTAATTTGCGCCCTTGAAAATTTTTTCGGACGACCGTCTCGGAAGTTAGGATTTTGACGGGCTATAGCTTTGCCTTCCTGAGTTCGTTGTTTAATAATGTCCCGTTCAAATTCAGCGAACGACAGCATTATGTTTCGGATTAACTTTCCTGTTGGTGAATCGTCAATTATCCCCATGTTCAAAACGTCGATAATCACGCCCTTATCGTTGAGTTTTTCAATTAGTTGAATGCCGTGCATAACGCTTCGTGCTATTCTGTAGAGCTTCGTAACAATGAGCGTATCACCTGACTGGATAATCTTCAAAAGTTTATCGAGTTCAGGTCTATTATTTTTTGAGCCGCTGAAAACATCCGAGAAAATCTTTTCTGCCCCAGCTTTTTTGAGAGAATTAATTTGAGCTTCGAGAGAATTTCCGTCCCTTGCCTGAGAGTTTGTGCTGACGCGAGCATAGCCAAAAATCACTTGAAAAATCCTCCTACTTATGGTTAAAACTTATGAATATAGCTAAATGTAGATTTTACAACATAAAAATTTTTTATCCATAATCGCACACTTTTGAATTTGCGTTTTTTCCTTGAACCGCTTATTAAAATGTATAATTATCTTAAAATTAAGAGGGAGTAGGAAAAGAAAATGAAAGTTTTGCCGATAGGGGTTCAGGATTTTGTTCAGTTAAGACAAGATGATTTGTTATACGTTGATAAAACAGCTAAATTGCTTGAACTTATTCAAAACGGTCGAAGATATTTTTTGTCGCGCCCACGTCGTTTTGGAAAATCCCTGACACTTTCTACTCTCGAAGCTATGTTTAAGGGAGAATCGGAACTGTTCAAAGGGCTTAAAGCAGAAGAACGGGTCAAAAAACAGACTGAGAATCCATCACCAGTTTTAAGATTTGATATGAGCGGATTGGGAAGTTATTCAAATGCCCAAGAATTAAATCTTTCTATAATGCGTAGGCTTAAGGATGTTGCTGAAGACAATGGGCTACTTATTGAAGATGAACGGACATGTGATGAATTATTGCGTAAGATCATTCGCTTATTACAAAAAGAATATGGTTTAGTTGTTATTCTTATAGACGAGTATGATAAGCCAATTCTTGATAATATAACGAATTTACAAAAAGCTAATGAAATGCGAGAAGTTCTTCGTTCATTTTATACAATGATTAAGAGCTGTGGTAATTATTTACGTTTTGTCTTTATTACTGGGATTTCTAAATTCAGCAAAACAGGCGTATTTTCGGCGATGAATAACCTTTCGGATATTTCATTGGATCGTGAATATGGAGATATAACAGGTTATACGCAAGATGAACTGAAATTTTATTTTAGAGATTGGATTGACAGTGCTTCTCAAAAAATGGAAATCAGCCCCGATTCTTTGCTTGTACGTCTGAAAGATTATTATGACGGCTTTTCTTTTGATGGTTTTACGCGGCTATACAATCCTTTTTCAATGATGCTATGCCTGAGCAAGGGGCGCTTAGATAATTACTGGTACACTTCCGGCTCGCCGTCTTTCATTGCTGAATATATGAAAGAACATAAAATTCAAAATCCTGATAAATACCGTCATATTGAAGTGCCTTCGGAATTCGCTGACAGCCATGAAATAGAAACTGCAAAACCTGAAAGTTTCCTTTACCAAAGTGGCTATCTTACCATTGAAAAATTTGAGAACGGCGTAATAACGCTAGACTATCCTAATGAAGAAGTCAGAAAATCCATTGCCAGAATGTATCTTGATGAATTTTATCATGTCAACGGATTTTTAACTCTTGGTAATCAAATTTGGCAGTTTTTGACCGCTGGTGATATTAATCAGGTTGTTGCTGTTTATAACATTGCAATCGCTGATATTCCGTATGAGGATTTTCCCAATCGGGATGAATTTTGGTACAGGTCATTATTTGTCATGTTGTTGCGTGGAGCTGGTTTTATTCCTTTTGCAGAAGTTCATACGTATAAGGGGTGCTCAGATGCTGTCGTACAGTTTGAAAGGCAAATAGTAGTTTTGGAGTTTAAGTTTGCTGAGAAAAGTTCTGACGTTGACAAGAAAAAGAACGAAGGATTGAAACAAATGAAAGAAAAAGGCTACGCTGATAGTTATGATGCTGAAGGACGTAAAGTAATATCTGCTGTTGCCGTAGCTGATGACGAAAATAGGAAAATTATTGCATATCCTCAAACAGAAAAGAGGTAACATAATATGTACGAAGAAGAGAGAGCATTATCGTTATTGAAACGTTCGGCACTGGTAAACGGTAAGGATTTTCTAAAAAGAGCACGTGAATACGAAGTCCTTAAAGGTGGCATGACAATGTTCTTCAGAAATGGATATGGAGATGTATATGAAACTTCATCTCAAGGAGGTTTTATTAATGGGTATTCGGAGGAATATCTTGATGAAGCCCTTGAACTCAAAAAGTACTGCGGTCAAGTAATGTGGAAGAACGATATTCAGAAATTTTTAGATAAAGAAGAACTGATAGAACTACGGGACAAAAAAGGAGATATTACAATAAAAAGTGAAATCATCACTATGACGATGGCGGCATTAGGATACAGCAAAGAATGGCTTGACGAGATGTTTAAGCCACGATTGATAGAGTTTTTGAAAAATGACAAGCAACTATATGAAATTTCATAAATTCTCAGTTTTGAGTACAAAAAATCTTGAAAATACTTATTAATACTTGATTTATATAATAAAACTCCTCCGAAACTTTCAGAGGAGTCGTTTTAATTAAAGCGGTGTTTTAACGCACAGCTAAACCAAGATTTAAGGCTATACCGCGAATAACGTCTTCGGAGAGCTGGCTAATTTCTTCAATTAGCTGAAGCGGAAGTGCTTTTTTTAGCATATCTGACGCAACACGCTCATTTGTTTTTACTATTCCTTCTTCAAGACCTTCCTGACGTTCCTGCGCTAAAATTTTTTCTTCGTCATATTCAGTTAAAAACATTCCTTTGACCTCCGCCCTGTGCATTAATAAAAATTTTTTTATTTCAAAGCTATCAGGCATTCCGTCTAATGCCTCATCTACAGCTTTTTCAATGTCTTTATTTCCTTGTCGTATAGTTTCTACAAGCCAAGAATATTCATACAGTGGTTTACAGGCTTTCATTAACGCTTGATTTTTCCCATAGTTGATGTTCAACATTCTGACTTTAACTTCAATATCCGGCTCTCCAGTAATAAAGGCATCGCTTAAACTTAAAATCATTTCTTCAGGTTGTTCTTCTGTACCGTTATAAAAACAGACACATTTTGGACATGGCAGTTTTATTAATTTTTTCCCATATCGGTAGCAGTTATGCTCGAACATATATTTATCGTAAAGTTGCGCCGAGTGTAAAAGGTATCGTATAGGCATATTAGGATTAAACGAAGATTGTTGTTCCCACATAGGCATGAAGAAATAAAAAAGGAATGAAACATCGTTGTGCATCCCAATGTAAATAATATCTTCAATCGTGTTAAATTCTATGGCTTCAGTGTCAGTATAATTTGAGCCATTTACAGCATTGTAAAGACTTAATGCCCAAGCCTTATTTCGACCAAAAATAAATTTGAAAACACGGTCTTTATGTTGTTTGTTAATTTTCTGTTTAGACATTATGACTCCTTTCAGAGTTTATTTTATCATCTTAACCCAAGTCGGAGAGATTAGTGCAAAATTCGTCGGCGTTTTCGGTCAAATTGAAACCGGCGTTGACAAATTATTCGTTTGTTATATTCATGTTGCTTTCTGTTTGAGCCCTATAAGCCTCTAGAAGTACGGATTCATTTCTGCTTATCCTATTTTTACGAGCAAAATCAAGTGCAGTCATACCATCATTATTTTTTGCAGCAATGTCCGCGCCAGCCTTCAATAACATGACGGTAATATCAGGAATAACATTAAATAGTGCTGCCATCATTAATGCTGTAGTACCGTCCTCTGTTGTAGCGTTTACGTCTGCTCCAGCTTTGAGCAAAACTTCAACAATTTCTGGATTTTTATTAAAACACACTGCTTTCATTAAAGCAGTAGAATTATTCAAACTTCCAGATTTTATAAGACGCGGAGCTTTAATTAAAGCTGAAAGAGCAGACATTTTAGAGTTAAGAACACTCCGTTCTGTAACCATAGATTTTTCCTTAAAATTTGCACCGTCTTTAATTTTTATATTAACATCAGCACCAGCCTTGATAAGTTTTCTAATGACTTCAGGGTTATTACAGTGCCATGCGGCTAATATTAGAGCGGTTATACCATCTTTATCTTGAGCGTTGACATCTACTCCTGCCTCAAGCAATGAAGAAACGACATTAGGGTTTTCATTATATATTCCCCACATCAATGCCGTGCTGTTTTCAATGTCTTTCGCGTTGACATCAGCTCCGGCTTCAAGTAAAGCGGATACGGATTCTATACTGTTGTTACGAGCAGCCCACATTAAAGCCGTTATGCCGTTCTCGTCCTTGACATTGATGTCAACGCCTGACTGAATTGCGCTGTTAATCGCTTCTGTCGAACCTGATTGGCACAATCTCAAGAAATCCTCATTTTTCATAATGTAATTAACCTCCAATTTTTCAAAAAATAGTTTTATTGCTTGATACTGTTAATTTTTATCATCCAGTCCTGCGATAAATGTTACTTTCAAAGCATTGCCCATACTGTCGTCTGCTGTATGTCCCAAAATAATTTGTGCATCGGATGCTACTGCTTTTTTTACGATTTCTGTGGCCTCTGAGATTTCGAATAATGAAACATCATCGCCTGTTGTAATGTTAAGAAGAATCCGTTTAGCGTTTTTAGCATTTTCACTTACATTCACGGTCTACAATGCTACAGTTTGAGTGCTATTGTCCCATTTTGCGTGTCCAGTTCCAATAAAAGCCGTGCCGACATCTTGAAGAATATTTTTCACATCGCCAATTTCAAGATTAATGAAGCCAGATTTTGTAATAAGGTTCGCAATGCTTTGAACGGCGTTTTTAACAAGATTAATCTGTTCGTCCCAAGATGTATCCTTTTCAAAAGATATTAAAGCATCAGAGGCTTCTTTGAATTTGTTTTTCAGCTCTTCGTCATGAGAGAGTACAATCCCGATTGTTAGAATGCCTAAATCTTTCGTTGCATTAGCAAGGCATGGGGTTAAAGGGCTATCTCCAATAATAAAAATTATGTCCGAGTTTGTACAGTTTTCATCAATAACTTTCTTACAGTCATCAGCACTTTGCACATCAAATTTAACTGGCACTGTGAATGAATCCCAAACATCAGACTCGGTTTCACATCTAATATCAACAAATCCAACGCTCCCGATTTTTCCGAGCATGTATTCAGTAACCTGACATCCTTTTTTGCCAGCGCCTAACACAATAATTTTTGCATTCTTAAGTTTGGGCGGAAGAAGGAATATCCAATCTTCCAAACGAAATTCTCCAAGTTCAGGGTGTTCTTGAAAATATTTCATACCCGTTTGAAGCCGTTGGATTTGAATGCGCTTTATTTTTGTCTTTTCTTCCTTTGTCAGCATATCAGTTTTACCTTTCGAAATACTTTGCAATATTCTTCATTCGTGTTTATGTCGTTTAATACAGCATAAATAAATTTAGATTTTTAAGTGAGAAAAAAATTTTTTGCACATCGAATTTTTACTTAGAAATATCAGAACTCAAAATTTCCATGATTTTATTAAGAAGGCCTGAGTTCTTTAGATATTCATTTTCCATTG
>JAFVEW010000133.1 GCA_017475805.1 Synergistaceae bacterium
GAGATCGGCGGAATTGTTACAAAGTTTGCGAGCAGTGAAAGAATGTTAATCGTAGCGATTATGACAATCGTAGGATTAATGAGCGGCGTGTTATCGAACACAGGAACAGCAGCAGTTTTAATTCCCGTTGTAATTGGAATTGCCGCAAAGTCAGGGTTCAAGCGTTCCAGGCTTCTGATGCCCTTAGTCTTCGCGGCAGCTATGGGCGGCAACCTATCCCTAATAGGCGCACCCGGCAACATGATAGCACAAAGCACTTTAAGCAAAGCAGTACTTGAAGGCTTCGGCTTCTTTGAATATGCTATCGTAGGCGGACCGATCTTAATTGTAGGAATTTTATTCTATGCTACGCTCGGCTTCTATCTTCTTCCTAATCACGATCCGAAAGGTGAAGGCGTTTTCGATGTTCAAAAAGATTTCAGCGCAGTTCCTCAATGGAAAAAAACTCTTTCGCTCGTAATTCTCGTTGCGACATTGCTCGGAATGATTTTTGAGAAACAAATTCACATTTCGTTAAGCATTACGGGCTGCGTTGGAGCAATTTTGTTAATTCTCTTTAACGTAATTTCTGAAAATGACGCTTTGAAATCAATCGACCTCAAAACAATTTTCTTATTCGGCGGCACTCTTTCACTTGCGGCAGCTCTCGATAAGACAGGAGCAGGCAGAATGATAGCCGAGAAAGTTATCGGTGCGCTTGGAGAAAATCCTTCGCCGACGATGTTCACTTTCGTAGTTTTCATTCTCTGCTGCGTGATGACAAACTTCATGAGCAACACCGCAACGACTGTTTTAATGGCTCCGATTTGTCTTTCAATCGCTCAGGGCATGAACGCTGACCCGAGAGCAGTTTTAATGGCCTGCGTTATCGGCGGCTCGTGCGCTTATGCAACGCCTATCGGAATGCCGGCCAACACAATGGTCGTAGGCGCAGGCGATTATACTTTCATGGATTACGTCAAAGCAGGTCTGCCGTTAATCGTAATTGCAACAATCGTAAGCATGATATTACTGCCAATGGCCTTCCCGTTCTTCCCAGCGGCGTAATAAAAGCAAGTAGGAACGAGGAAGTAGGAAGTAGGAACAAAAAAATTTTTTTAACTTCCTCATTCCTCACTCCTAATTCCTAATTAAAAATAAGGGGGTAAAACTTTTATGAATCAGGTTGAAAGAATGACCGAAATGATCGCGAAGTTCGTAGGACACACAGCTAAAAAACTTCCCGATGATGTTATCGCAAAACTCTCAGAGCTTCGTGAAAAAGAAGACAGCCCTATGGCTAAAGTAATCTATGACACGATGTTCAGAAATCAGGAGCTTGCAGTTAAGTTAAATCGTCCTTCATGTCAGGACACGGGCGTTTTACAGTTCTGGGTTAAGTGCGGAACAAAATTCCCGTTAATCGACGATCTCGAAGCCTTATTAAAAGAAGCTGTAGTCAAAGCAACGTTTGAAACACCGCTCCGTCATAACTCAGTCGAAACTTTTGACGAATATAACACGGGTAAAAACGTCGGCAAAGGAACTCCGACAGTTTGGTGGGATATTGTTCCTCATTCAGACAAGTGCGAAATTTATACTTACATGGCTGGCGGCGGCTGCACTCTTCCTGGTCATGCAATGGTCTTGATGCCCGGCGAAGGCTACGAAGGAGTTACAAAATTTGTTCTCGACAGAATGACAACTTACGGCCTCAATGCTTGCCCTCCGCTTCTTGTCGGTGTCGGTGTAGCTACGTCTGTTGAAACGGCTGCGCTTCTTTCTAAGAAAGCTCTTATGCGTCCTATCGGCTCACATAATCCTAATGAAAGAGCCGCAAAAATGGAAAAATTACTTGAAGACGGCATTAACGCTATCGGACTTGGCCCTCAAGGAATGGGCGGAAAATATGCAGTCATGGGCGTAAACATTGAGAACACAGCGCGACACCCTTCAGCAATCGGAGTAGCTGTCAACGTAGGCTGCTGGAGCCATCGCAGAGGTCATATAATTTTTGACAAAGACCTCAACTATGAAATTCTTTCTCATTCGGGGGTAACTTTATAATGTCAGTAGAATTCAAAGACGGCAAAAAAATTTTAGTAACGCCAATCAGTGCAGAAGACTTAAAAGATATTAAGATCGGCGACATCGTTTATCTTTCCGGAAGTTTGACAACATGCCGCGACGTTGCTCACAGGCGTGTAGTTGAAGAAGGCCGCGAAATTCCCGTTGATGTCCGCAACAACGCAATTCTTCATGCTGGACCGATCATCAGACCGATTGACCCGGATAACGGAAAATTCGAGATGGTCTCCGTAGGACCGACAACTTCAATGCGAATGGAAAAATTCGAGTATGAATTTGTAAAAACAACGGGCGTTCGCGTTATCGTCGGCAAAGGCGGAATGAAAGAAAATACCTCAAACGCCTGCAAAGATTTCGGCTGTATTCATTGCGTTATTCCTGCCGGTAATGCTGTCGTTGCTGCTGTATGCGTCGAAGAAATCGTCAAAGCCGAGTGGCGCGACTTAGGAATGCCGGAAACTCTTTGGAACTGCCGAGTTAAAGAGTTTGGCCCTCTTATTGTTTCGATTGATGCTCAAGGACGAAATTACTTTGAGGAAAAGAAAATCGAATATAACAAGAAAAAAGACGAGCAGATTGAAAAAATCAGCAAAGAAGTAGGCTTCATAAAGTAAAAATTTGACGCTTCATTAAGAGAAAAAATAAAATTAAAAAAGCCGGACTTTGAATATTAGCCCGGCTTCTCTTTTATATTCTGAATTCGGATAATTTTTTACTTCGTCTTAGCGTCTTCTGTTCCTTCTTTAACTTCAGTCTTAGGCTGCATCGGTGCAGGCGGAACTTTTTTATTGAGTTCTCTATGTTTTTTGAACTCTTCAATACGTTCGAGCTTCTTTGAAAATCTCCAAGCGTCAATTTCTTGCTTGACTTTCTGAATTTTCGCGTAAGTATCGAGAGCTTTCGCCTTGTTAAGAGGCTCGCTTGACATAGCTTCTTCAAGATCAATGCGGAGCTTTGCAAGTTCAGCGGCCTTCTCGCGAATTTCTTTGGGCATCTCGGGCGTGAAATTCAGAGCCTGTACAATAAACTGTGTATGGACGAAAAGGAATCCTTATAAATACTGAAATAAATTGTGCCTATACACAGAAAACTTTACACACTCGAAATTCATACCTCTTGGGCCTCTGCAATGACCTTCAAATCCATGACGCTGAGCACGAGGGCCACGACCTTCAAAATTACCATGTCCGTTCGGCTGACAAAATTCTCCGGGTTTTCCGGGCTGTCCATGATTGAAATGTGGCTGCTGTTGCTGCTGTGGCTGATTTTGA
>JAFVEW010000134.1 GCA_017475805.1 Synergistaceae bacterium
GAAGAACTTGAACACGCTTTAGCTCGCGGTGCTCATATTTATGCAGAGTTCACGGGCTACGGAACTTCTTGCGACGCCGGACATATCACTGCTCCTGACCCTGAAGCTAAAGGAGCGGCGTTTGCTACAGAAAAAGCTATGAAAATGTCGGGTTGGGATAAAACTCAAGTCGATTACATTAACGCTCACGGAACTTCAACGGGCTTGAATGACAAAATGGAAGCCGGAATGATTAATCACGTTTTTGGCGAGGACGCGAAAAATATCACCGTAACTTCAACAAAGAGTATGATCGGACATTGTTTAGGAGCTGCCGGAGGTCTTGAAGTCATTGCTTCAATGCAAGCGATCGAAGAAAATTACATTCACCCGACTTTAAATTACGAAACTCCTGACCCTGAATGCGATGTAAATATCGCGACGGGGAAGGGCGTTGATAGAAAAGTCGACAGGCTTTTAGTAAACAGCTTCGGCTTTGGCGGTCATAACGGAGTTTTAGCTTTCCAGAGATATGCCTAGTTTTGAAGAAGAGTTCGGGCCTCGCAGAAAAAAGGCCGTATTTGATGAAAAAGCCTTGAAAGTTCTCGAAGATAATTTGGGCTACACTTTCGAGGATAGATTTTTGCTTGAAGAAGCGTTGACTCATTCGTCATACTCGCGCGAAAACGGATTATTTCACAACAACGAACGACTTGAATTTTTGGGCGATTCAATTTTGAGCTTCGTAACCGCCAGAGCTTTATATAGAATGTATCCCGAATCAAACGAGGGCGAATTAACTCAAATGCGCGCTGAACTCGTCAAGAGCGAATCGCTTTACAAACGCGCTGAATTATTAAATATTCCGTATTTATTATTGCATGGCCGTTCGATTAAAGACCCGCTGCCTCATTCGATGTGCGCAGACGCTGTAGAGTCTGTTTTAGGAGCTGTAGTTCTTGACGGCGGAGTTTCGTCTGCTGACAGAGTTATAAAAAAATTATTCCTTCAAAATCTCGAAGAACAAGAAGCTCAACATGACCCTAAAACGGCTTTGCAATTATGGCTTCAAGCTCGTCATATGCCGCTGCCTAAATATGAATTATTAAAAGTCGTAGGGCCTTCACATGCTCCGGAATTTACAGTGAGGCTTTATATGAATGGCTTTGAACATATTGAAACAGATAGAACAAGGCGCGGAGCTGAATACAAAGTCGCTACTCTTGTGTTAAATGACCTTAAAGCAAAATTCGGCGACGACTAAAATGCAAGTAGGAATTAGGAGTTAGGAAGTAGGAATTATTAATGTTAAAGAAAATTCTTTCCTCGCTCCTAATTATTTTTATAATTTTTATTTTTGTAGGATTTGCTTTTTCTGCTGAAATTCAAAGCAACGACAAAGATAAAAAAATAGATATAGTCGTTACTGATATGTGGCTGTCTATGCTTACGTCTTTTATAGGCGGTTCTGAAGTCAATGTTATTCCGATTAAAATTTGGAACTCTAACGGCGATTTAGTTATAGCTGAACGTGGAAAAATCCTGCGGGAACTTGACACAAATTCAAAAATTATTGCTCTCGATGAGAAAGAAGCAAAAAATATAAAAGGTCTCGAAAATTTCAATGTAAGATTTTTATATTCTTCATTCCCTGTTGACGCTTCTCTCGTTATTGACCCTTCTGTAATTCCATTCGTAGCTCAGAGAATTTTAACGGCTTTATCAGAATGGGACGCGCCTAACTATCCTTATTATCAAAGAAGACTTGCAGAGTTTCAGGCTCGTTTATCGGGAGCTATACTCGTAGGCCAAGTCTTGAAAGATATTACAATTTGCGACATGAGCGGCTCTTGCGGAATTTTATTACAAGCTACAGGCTGCAAAATCGAAAAACCTGAACAAAAAACTTTTGAACGTTGGGGCAAAGCAAATTTTATCGGGCTTCGAGATTATCTTGAAGACATGAACTCAAAAAATATTATTACCGTCTATGATGACGACATCCCTAACGTTTTAAGAAAATATTTAGCCGCCCGTTCAGATACTTTTTATTGGAAACGTCCCGCAGAAGGCGTCGACTATCCGACTTTCCTAAACGAACAATATATTTCTCTTTGGCAAAAGACAAGAGCTAAGAACCTTAAATAAAACGAACTTAAAAAATTGATAATATTCAATAAAGCGGACATAAAAAAGAAAAATAAGTAAAA
>JAFVEW010000135.1 GCA_017475805.1 Synergistaceae bacterium
CTTCAAAAAAACTTTTCACCAAAAATTTTATTTTAATGAGGGGAGTATTATTATCATGAAAATGGGTTTAGTTCCAAAGCTCATAATCGCACTAATCGTTGGTATTTTGATCGGAATGTATTTGCCGCTCTGGGTCTGTCGAACAGTCGTAACGGCGTCCGGGATTTTCAGCACGTTCTTAAAATTCGTAATTCCATTGATGATTTTGGCTTACGTTACAATGGGAATCGCGGATCTTTCACAAGGCGCAGGCAAATTATTAATCATCACAGTAATTTTGGCTTACGGCTCGACATTAATCGCAGGAAGTGCCTCGTTCGTAATTTCAAATACTTTTTTCCCGAGTTTTATGTCAGCTGACGCTCTCGAAAAAATTCAAGTAACTGCAGATAAATCCGTAGCGAGTTATTTTTCAATCGCTATTCCTCCGTTGCTCGATACACTTTCAGCTGTTGTAACTGCGTTTATGCTTGGCCTTTGCTTATCGGCAATGAAGGGCAAAGAAATCGGAATGTCGCTTTATGACGGAATGAAAGATTTATCTGGAATTATTGATAAAGTTCTCAACAAAGTTATCGTTCCGTTATTGCCGCTTTATATCTGCGGAACGTTTGTCGATATGACTTACTCTGGAAAAACCTTCACGATTTTGGGAATTCTCTGGAAAGTTTTCTTGGTCGTTATCGCAATGCACCTTTGCTATATTTTCATTCAGTTTATGGTCGCGGGAACTGTCAGCGGAAAGAATCCTTTCAAACTTATCATCAATCAAATTCCCGGTTACGCTACAGCTTTAGGAACGCAGTCATCGGCGGCGACAATTCCTGTAAATTTACAGTGCGCTGAAAAAGACGGAATTTGTTCAGAAATTAGAAATTTCGTTGTGCCTCTTTGCGCAAATATTCATATGTGCGGTTCAATGATCACGATCACGGCTTGCGCTACTGCTGTCTGTATGATGAATCAGCTCCCAATCAGCCTTTCAACAGTAATTCCGTTCATTATGACTTTGGGAATCGCAATGGTAGCTTCACCCGGCGCACCCGGCGGTTCAATTATGACGGCTCTTCCATTTTTATATATGATTTTTGGAAAAGAAGCCGGCGATCCTAACGGACCGATTTGCGCAATAATGGTTGCTCTTTATATCACTCAAGATTCTTTCGGAACGGCTTGCAACGTTTCGGGCGACAACGCTATCGGTGTAATCGTCAACTCGATTTACAACAAATGGATTAAAAAATAAAAAAATATGAACGTTTTTGACATTATAGGGCCGATTATGATCGGTCCTTCAAGTTCTCATACGGCTGGGGCGGTTCGTCTTGGCCGTGTTGCTAATAAAGTTATGGACGGAAAAACACCCGTGAAACTCAACATAATGCTTTCAGGTTCTTTCGCTCGAACTTACAAAGGACACGGAACAGACAGAGCTTTACTCGCGGGGGTTATGGGTTTTCACAGTTACTCCGAAGAAATTCGCGACGCTCTTGAAATTGCAAAAGATAAAGGCATCGACTACAAATTTATCGAGCAAGACATTCCCGGAGCTCATCCGAACACAGCAAGAATAAATTTCGTTCTCGATGACGGAACTGAAGGAACTGTCGAAGGCGCGAGCATCGGCGGCGGAAATATCAGAGTTGACCTCGTGAACGATATGAGAGTTGATTTCACCGGCGAAAATAACACGATTCTTGTTCTTCATTGGGACAAACCCGGAGTTATCGCTGACGTCACGAATTTGATGCGTTTAAAATATTCGCACACTAATATCTCGAATTTTCATCTTTCACGAAAAGAGCGCGGAGGCGAAGCCTTGATGACGATCGAAATTGACGGCCTTCCCGAAGAAGGAATGGTCGCTGACATTCGCGGCTTAAACAACGTAATTAATTCTCTTTTAATTCGAGCAATTTGAAAATGCAGTGAGGAGTTAGGAATGAGGAGTGAGGAGTGAAAGGACAAAAAAGTTTTTACTTCCTACCTCCTACTTCCTAGTTCCTACTTGTTTTATGTAATGGAGGAAAAATTTTTAATGCTTCAATATGATTCGATTGATGAAATTGTGAAAGCTGCGGGCGAAAATAATCAAAAAATCAGCGAGCTGGTTTTAGCTGACCAAGCGAAATTTATGGACGTTCCCGCAGAAGATTTATATTCGCGAATGGAAAAAAGTTTTGACGTTATGTGCGAAGCCGTGAATAAAGGCCAAGACGAAAATTTAAAATCAATGTCGGGTTTGACGGGCGGCGAAGGTTTTAAAATGAAAAATTATTCCGAGAGCGGCGGACTTTCCGGAAAATTTATGACAAAAGCAATGTCAATGGCTCTTGCAGTGGCCGGGTATAACGCTTCAATGGGAAAAATCGTTGCAACTCCCACTGCTGGAAGCTGCGGAATTTTGCCGGGCTGTCTTGTTTCTCTTTTTGACGAAGGCCGCGCCGAAAAAAAAGACATCGTTATGTCAATGTTTACTTCAGGAGCGTTCGGAATTGTAATTGCTAAAAATGCTTCAATAGCCGGAGCTCAAGGAGGTTGCCAAGCTGAATGCGGTTCTGCTTCAGGAATGGCTGCGGCTTCACTCGTTGAACTTATGGGCGGGACTCCTGTTCAAAGTGCTGACGCTTGCGCAATAGCTATAGCTAACCAATTAGGTCTCGTGTGCGATCCTGTTGCCGGACTTGTCGAAATTCCTTGCATAAAGCGAAATGTTTCCGGCGTTATGATAGCTTTTTCGTCGGCTGATATGGCTCTTGCGGGAATAAAAGCCTATATTCCTGTTGACGAATGTATCACAGCTATGAGAAACGTCGGCGACGCTTTGACACCGGCTTTGAAAGAAACTGCACTCGGCGGACTTGCTACGACACCAACGGGCAAAGCTCTGAAAGAAAAAGTTTTCGGCAAAGAAAAAGACTGAAAAGACAATTAGAAATGAGAAATTAGGAGTGAGAAATGAAAAATTTTCTTCAAACTTTTAATTTCTCATTTATAAAAAACACTCGCCAGCAGCCAGCCCTCTACGACTTTCTAATCAAATTTAGGTTCTGTGATGATAGGTTCGACTCTTATCCAGCCATTCGTACCACAGAAAATTTCCCAACCCTCAGAAACATTGCGATGTCGCCAGCCCATAACTTCCCTTTTCATGCCTGGAATATTATAGGCGTTTACAAATTCTTGAAGAAACTCAAGGACATCCATTCCCCTTGCTCCGAAATTTTCCTGTGTAAACCTAAGTCTTATGATTCTTTTCTCATCATCAACGTAAATACCATCCGCTCCATAACTTTTAGGGTCTTCAACTATATCTTTACTAAACATGTTAAGTTCAGCTTTCTCCAACTTCATTCCCAACTGTAACCCCTTGATTTTAGGACCGAATCCACCATCATTGACTTTGAATGGATTAATACACCAGCCAGTCGTTGTAACAAGCAACACAATACATAACGCTAAAAGAAATCTTCCTACAGATTTTTTCATGAGATTTTCCCTTTCTGAAA
>JAFVEW010000009.1 GCA_017475805.1 Synergistaceae bacterium
AGCTGCACTTGAAAAAGCAAAATTTTTAATTAATAATGGTGCTGATGTCAATGTCGGAGGGGAGCGTTATTTTACTCCGCTAATATGGGCAGTTCGTGAAAAATGGCCGAAAGTCGTAGAACTTTTAATAGCTAGTGGTGCGAATATCAATGCTAAAGACAGCATAGGCAATAACGCTCTTCATTACGTGGAATATGAGGAAGATGAAAATTCTTACGCAATTATTGGAATGCTCAAAAATCCCGCGCCAATTATAAAACGACGCGAACAAATACTCAGAGCAAATGTTAGTGAATTAGTTTCTGTCAATGAAATTAATAAAATGGCGACCAGAGAAAAAGCCGTTCGACTTTTTAAACAATATGCAAAACGCATTAGAAACAGCATGGCAATGCGTGAAGATATTTCTACTAAAAGAATTTTAGCGGCAATTAAATCATACGCTTATGACGCTGATATTGATAAAGTTTTAGGTATGATTGACGCAACAATTTTTAATACCGGCAAAAGCGGCGATTTATTTACAGAAGATGCATATTACTTTCACTTTATTGATTGTAACGGAGCTATTCATTATGACAGGGTATCACATGTTGAAAAAGTAGGTAAAAAGAATATTAGGGTTTATTTTAAGAATGGCGACGATAAAGAATTTTCACCGCTAGGTCTTGATAATTATAACGCCCTTGTCGAATACCTTAATAAGATGATTGAGCTTGTCAATAGGTCGTCTTCTACTGATGATGAAAGCGGAATTAAAAACGGAGATGTCATAAAAGTAAGTCGTAAAATAAAAGTAGATGATCAAGAAGTACGTTACTTCCATTACGGCATTTATGTTGAAGGAGGAACAGTAATTCATTACACAGGAGCCACTGGGCCAGCTGATTTTAAAGGTGTGGTACGCGAAACACCTATCGAGGATTTTTTAAATGGCGCAAAAGAGCTTACGGTTTGCATTTTTCCTAAGCAAATTGATAATGTCGATGAGTTGAACAATCCAGAAGAAATAAACATCTCTTTTCCTAGCTCTCAACAAGGTTTCGTGAGATTGCCAGAACAAGATGCAGAAAATTTCTTCGGGTTGCAAATGAAGAAAAAAATGAAAGAGAGCAGAGCGAGAAATTATCATTTATATTCAGGTGATGAAACGGTTGCGAGAGCTAGAGGAGAATTAGGGAAAAAGGGATATAATTTAGTTACCAATAACTGTGAACACTTTGCTATATGGTGCAAAACTGGATTACAGGAGTCTTCACAAGTAAATCAAGTTCTTGATATTATCGAATTACTACCTTCCCCGATTATGTATTAGGAGCTAAAATAAATTTCTAAAAAAGAGTGGGCAGGTAATTTTAGCTCACTCTTAATTTTTATTACTAATTTTTGATTTCGTTGTACAGCTCGACAGCACAGACAGCTCCGGCAGTGAACGACTTCACAGCTTCAACACTCACTACAGCCGATAAAAACGTCAACATCTATTCAACCTCCTTATCCCTCATCAGAAGCAATTAACACGCCTAACGTAACCGCAAAGCCTAATATAAACGGCGTCAAATTCATCACTCCTTAAATATTCGCTCTCAATTCAGGCATTAAATTAACAGGAAATATAAGATTAATGCTGAACTCATTATTGCAGAGGAATAATATATTGAAATATTGCACATTTTCAGCCCTAATTGTCCGTATATCCTCATAAGAGCCTGCTTTAGGGTCAATATGATTTTCGATAAAATAATCTAAATCACTTTTATTCTCAGCAATAAAGACAAATCCGCCGTCATTTTTGTATATATCTCTATCTTGCCCGTAATACTTATCAAGAACGGTTACAATCCTTAAAACTTCTCGATAAACTGCAACGGGGATTTTGCCTTTAATCTGCGCCATTTCTGATACTTTGCCTATTTTGTACATGGCTTAAGCCCCTAATATTTTTGCGTCATTTACTGATTGAATTTTCATGAAGTCAGGAGCTATTGATGCAGGCAGGAATAAACTAATGCCGTAATCGTAACCATACAAATAAAACGCATTGAAATAATCATCAACTGGCAAAACGTACTCTAAAAGCTCGGAATTTAACTCAACATAATTTTTCTTGAAGTAGGTTAAGTCGGAATTATCGAGAGCGATAAATATAAATCCGCCTTCATCATCTTCAACATCACGCTCTGCGCCAAATTGTTCATCAAGCATTGTTGCTATATTTAATGCTTCTTGATAAACTTTGTCAGGAACAGCCATATTGATAGAATTTAATTCTTTGACAGTACCGAATTTGTACATAAACAATCTCCTTTTAATATAAAAAATTCTCTCACCTCAAACAAGGCAAGGGAATAACGGCACGGAACACAGATAAAAGCGACTTATTGATTTTCGGGTATCAATTCAACAGCCTCAACAGGCGTATTTTCGTAACTTACTTTTGAAGCGATAGGCTTGACGAGCCTCTTTTTCTCCTTTACGACTTCAAGCGGTTTAGGCGGTGTAAAAGCTCGCAAAAACCACTCAAAGCGTATTTGAGGGGCTAATGGATGAAAACCGCTCTCGCCATCCTCCGACATAGCAATACAGCACAGCTTATCTTTGAACGGCTGAAGAATTTTCAAGAGATTATCTTGTGCCATTCTTACGCGCTGATTATTCTCGCCGATTTTTCCCCATGCGATAATAATCTTGTCGGACTTCTCGGCTGATTTCAAGATAAATTCAGCGTTCTCTTTCTCAATTTCAACATCAAGGTCAAGTTTAGCGTTTAACTTAGTCGTAACCTTTGAAGACAAATTGACAATATCGACAGAGCCAAAATCCAGCTTTGATATATTATTGAGAATATAAAGCGTTGTATAATCAATCGTCATTAAGTCAGCAGCACTCGGATTAGTCATAATGATTGTTGCTTTAGGCTTCTTTGCGTCCCATTCTTTACGCAATAAATACCTGTTGCATCTGTCATCAGAAAAAACAGTTTCAGTTTTTAACGTTAATTTTTCCGTAAGCATAAAAAGCTCCTTTCAAAATTTAATACAGAAGCGGCCAGTCGCTAAACGGCCATTTGGGTAACGGCCAACTTTCAGGGCGAATAAATAAATCATCAACACGAGCGACAATATTTTTAGTCAGTATAAAATCACCTTACCTTTCTAATATTCAGAAGGAAGTAAAAGAACGTTATCGCACCAATAAAGGCTAATACCTTCAGACAATGGAAAATCAGTAAAAGGTATTTCTTCTCTGATAAGTTCGTGATAATTCCCGTCTTCACCGCTAAGAACCGCCGATGTACCATTAAGCGCAAGTTTCCAAACAACAAAATCCTCATTCCTGACCTTTTCATTACGAGATAATAAGAAAATATCTGTAATAAGCCAGTTAGCTTCACAAAGTTCAACCATGATTTTTACGCCGTCAGTAATTAAAAAATCAGGAAAAACTTTCCAATATTGAGAAGTCCCGATAGCCTGAGCGAGTACATTCCTAATATATTCGGGATTTTGCATTATAAAACTACCTCCAATCAAAATTAAAAAAGTAGAGGCGGATAGTCAACCTCTACTTGAATTATGGAAAATACGAAAGTAAAAATTATCTATTCATCGGCCTCACCTCCTTCAAACAAGACCCGTTAATAGATATATATATAGAAAATATTTTCTATATTTATAATATTTAATTGACTAAGAATTTAATACGCTTTTAATCTATAAGAAGTTTTATGTGATAAAATTAAAATAATCTAAAATTGAAAGGAGTAAAAAATAATGGCGACAAGTACATTTGATAGACCGTTAGTGCTTGAAAAGGACGAGGACATTAAAAGATTTTGGGACGTCATGAATTCTGAACCTAACCCAATTTTTAGAAATTTAGAAACGGAAGAAGGCATGAGGAGGTGTGCAGAATTATTCAAGCAAAAAGTAAGAAATTCACACTTGCATTAAAAGAAATTATGAATGAATTAGAAGATGATAAACTAAAAAATTTATTATCTTCGTTTTCATGTGCCTATGATGAGGATATTCAAAATTTTTTGCATAATCGCGCTGTCGAGTTTGAAAGATTATCTAAATCAAGAACATATTTAATCGTAAGTGAAGAGCAATTTGAAAATCCTGAAATTGCTTTTGATGAATTTACTATATATGGCTATATTTCATTAGCTGTTAAGGTTTTTACAGTTCCCGAAACAACTTCAAACCGACAGAGGCAACAATTAGACGGTTTCAGTGCAAAAGAGCATGGCAAGCAAATATCTAATTTTCCGTGTTATTTGATAGGTCAGCTTGCGAGAAATTCAAACGTACCGAAAGAAAGCATTAGCGGAGCGGAATTATTGAATTTTGCTTATGACATTATCGCTATATCTGTTGATGCAGTAGGAGGC
>JAFVEW010000001.1 GCA_017475805.1 Synergistaceae bacterium
AATGTTGCTTCACTTAGTCTCAGCTTCCTTGATATAGACGGAAAATTTGCGACGGAACAAAAAGATTTAACGCCCGAAGAATGGTCAAACTTAATAATTGAACATTGCCGCGAGAAAGAAATTCCTACGCCGAGCATAATTGTTTTCAGCGGCAACGGGCTTCATGTCAAATGGCTCTATAGAAAAGCAATCACGCGGGAAAAATTAAATCGCTGGACTATGCTCCAGAGAAAACTTTGGCTGATTTTCAAAGATTTAGGCGCAGACGCTCAGGCAAAAGACGCGGCGCGAGTTTTAAGAGTTCCGGGAACTAAGAATTGCAAGCCCGAAACTAAAGACAGGGACGTTAGAGTCGTTTATTCAACTCCTGAACGTTACGCCTTTGAAGATTTCGCAAAAAAAATTTTTAATTTATCCGGCTACGACGACGCTCAAGAACTTTACGAGGAGTTCAAGACAATAGAGAAACCCCAAGTCGCCGAGCCAGCAGTTGAAGAAGCGAAAGTTAAAGCTCCTGTTTCTGAATCCAAGCCTAAAAAATCGACAACGACTCCGCCGCCATTATGCGATTCGCCATATTTCAAAATTAAGGACGAAACGACAGGCGAAGAAAAATTCATGAAAAAATCAGAAGTTCCTGATTATTTGAAGCATCAGAATAAAACTCACGCGTTAAGTCGTTCGATAAGTGAATTTGAACAGCCGGACGTAAACACCGTCGAGAGAATTTATTGCAACTATGCCGTTTTATCAGCTGAAAAGATTCGCGGCTCGAATCTCAAAGAAAAAGCAATGACCGTTTTGAAACGCTGCTCTGAATATTGGGACGGTTTAGGAATCCCGATGCCGAACGCTTTAATGTTGTTAGACGGAAAATTAGTCGTTGCTTGGAAATATTTTGATTATTTGCCCGGAGTAGCTCTCCCGCGTTGGCAGAGAACGCAAGAAATAATCGCCTATCATTTCGCTGACTGGGGAGCGAAGGACAACCTCGAATATCAAGAAGTTTCAGCGTTGTTGCCGATTGCTGAATTTACGAATAAAAAAGCCGAAATCTTGAAATTAAACGCGAGATATAAATTCGACGATTTAGCTTCAAAAATTTTGCGCTTCTCCCAAGACGAAGTCAGAGAATATAAAAAGAGAAAGACCGAAGAAAAAGCTAAGGCTAAAGCTGAACGCACACTCAAAAATCTTGCGTCATTCAAAATCAAGCCGAAAAAACAGACAGGCTCTTTTGCAGGACAAGCCTCGCGAAGATTCTCTGACATTATGAAATTAATGAAGCTTAGGGCGGAGCATGACGGCGAAGTTCCACAGGGGCATCGTGAATTAAGCGTGTTCTGGGCGATGAACTTTGCCATTCAAGCAAGATTAGTCAAAAACGTTGACGAATTTGACGCATTAACTCAAAAATTAATCGACAAGAACGGCATTCAATTCCAGAGCGAAACGAACTTAAAGCTGTTTAATTCCTTGAAAGTAAGATTTATCAGCAAGGACAAGCCTTTATATAACGCGAAGACTGAAACTATTATCGACCAATTAGGCATCACAGCGACAGAACAGATTGATCTTGAAGTCTTGCGAGCGTTCCCCACGAAAGA
>JAFVEW010000136.1 GCA_017475805.1 Synergistaceae bacterium
AAAATAATTTTAATAATTTTTTTTTAAGGAGAATTTTAATTTTGAATATCAAATGGGAAGCAAAAGAATACGAAAATAAATTTTCATTCGTTCATCACTACGGCGAAGATGTTGTCAATATGATAGACGCGCCGATTAATAGCTTTGTTGTCGATTTAGGCTGCGGGAATGGAGCTTTGACTCAAAAAATTTCGCAGCGAGGCTACTCAGTCATCGGCATCGACGGCTCGCCCGACATGCTGAAACTTGCAAGAGAACTTCATCCGAATTTGAAATTTATAGAGGCTGACGCTAGATATTTTAATATAGAAGAGAAAGCCGATATTATTTTTTCTAATGCCGTTTTGCATTGGATTGACGATGATGAACAAGATAATTTATTAAAAAATATTCGCCGTAATCTCAAAGATAATGGCTCGTTTGTCTGCGAATTTGGCGGCTATGGCTGTGCTGAGAAAGTTCACTCGGCTTTAAGACAGGCGTTTAACTCGAGAGGCTTGGAATATCCGTTTTATTTTTACTTTCCGACTATCGGCGAGTATGCTCCAAGAATGGAAGAAGCAGGCTTTATCGTTAAAGAGGCCTATTTATTTGACCGTCCGACACCGCAGGAAGGCCAAGACGGTTTGAAAAATTGGATAAAAATGTTCTGCAAACGCGCTTTTATGAACGTCAATGAAAATGAAAAAGAAAATATTATTGATGAAGCAGTGAAAAATGCACGAGATTTTTTATTTCATGACGGCCAATGGTACGTCGACTACGTGAGAATAAGAATAAAAGCCTCAGCGCGATAAAAAGTTAAATAAAATAAATCGGAAAGGAGCAATTTTTATATTGAAATCAAAAAATTTTTTTTATAAATCCGGAATGGCATTATATAGATTTTTCACTGGAATTTTTTTCAGGTTCGGCGGCTTGAAATTACTAAGACGAAAATATAAAAACGATTTTGAAGAACGTCTCGGCGAAATTTCAGGCGTCCCTGAAGGAGCAATTTGGATTCACGCCGTTTCAGTCGGTGAAGTTCAGTCGGCAAGCTCTTTAATTCGCAGAATACGAAGCAAAAGCCCCATGCCTTGCGTTCTTTCAACAGTAACAACAACGGGGCGGAATATGGCCGAGCGTCTATTATCATCGGGAACAATCGCTAAAATTTTCTACAGCCCTTTTGATTATAAAAAATTTATAACCCGCGCTCTCGATAATATAAAGCCTTCTATTTACATAGTCATGGAAACGGAAATATGGCCGGAGCTATTTTCGGAGCTTGAGGCGCGAAAAATTCCCGCATTTTTGGCGAACGGCAGAATTTCAGAAAAAAGTTTCAAGCGTCTTAGACGAACAAAATTTTTTTGGCGCGGAGTTCTTGAAGGCTTAACGAAATTAATGGTTCGTTTTGAAGAAGACAAAGAAAAATTTTTAACATTGGGAGTTCCTGAAGAGAAAATTTTTGTAACAGGCGACTGTAAAGTTGATGCTTTACTTGACCGCCGGAAAGTTACAGGTCCTGAAAAATGGGAATGGCTCAGAAACGGCGACGCTCCTTTATTCATTGCGGGCAGCACTCATCCGGGCGAAGATGAAATAGTTATCTCGGCTTTTAGAATCGTTAGAAGAGATTTTCCGCGTTCAAGATTAATTATTGTCCCGCGACACCCTGACAGAGCTTTGATGACTGTTGCGGCTGTCTTGCCATATCATGACTTAAACGCAGAATTATTATCGCGAATTAATCCTGAAAATAAAAATTTTAGTGCTAACGTCATTGTCGTTGACAGAATAGGAATTTTATTTGAACTTTACGCCATAGCCGATGCCGTTTTCATTGGCGGCAGCCTCGTCGAAAAAGGCGGACAAAATCCTTTTGAGCCTGCTTTATTTGGACTTCCCGCAATTCACGGGCCAAGCATGACGGATTTTCCTGACACTGAAAGAATGGACTCAATGGGAGCGGCCGTCAGAGTTAGCAGTGATGTCGAATTAGCTCGGGCTTGGGAAGAAAGACTCGACGCTTCAGCCGTCAGCAAAGCCCTTAGAGACTGCGACGAATATTTTAAGACACTCGGCGGCGCAGCTAAAAAAACTTGGAGCGAAATCGAGAAGACAATACGCGAATGATATAATTTTTTGCAAATAAAAGGGAGATGGAATTTTGAATTTCACTGACGAAGACAAATTAATTCGAGAAAAAATAATGAGTGTTGCACGCCGTCTCGCAATGGCCGACGGATTATATTCGCTTAGTATCAAAGACATTGCTGAAGATTCAAACCTCGATGAAGAAACTATTAAAAAATTTTTTAAGAATACGGACGAAATCGTTATTGAACTTGCAAAGACGAGATTTGGATTAACAGATGAAAATGTTTTGACTCTGCCAATCGAAGAAAAAATTAAACTTTTTAATTCAGAATTATTAAAGCAAATTGAAACAGCAACCGTAGATAATTGCAGGTACTGGATTAATTCTAATCTCAAACCTGCGGACATTACGTTAATTTCTTCGGATAAAGAAATCGTGAGAAAAATTTTAAGCTCAAGCGTTCAATCATGCGAATTAAAATCAAATACTCCGATTGAGGAATTTGTAGAATTTATTATAAGCACTGTTTACGGAATGATGCTCAACTGGTGCATGACAGATACAAAATTTGAGCCGTTAGAACATGTAGACACAATCAACGAATTTATAATTAGTTCGCTAAAACCTTACATAATAAAATAATATAACAAGCTGAAAAATGAATACACAAAATAACGAAAGAAAAAAAATTGTTGACGCTGCTAAAAACCTCGCAATGGCCGACGGATTTTATAATCTTAGTGTTAAAGTCATTGCTGACGCTGCGGAAGTTACAGAAGAGACATTTTACAAATTTTTCAATGACATCTATGCTCTTCAATCGGAACTTGTCTTAACACGCTATGGCCTTAGTGATGAAAGCGTTTGGGAGCTTCATATCGAAGAAAAAATCAAAATGTTTAGCTCGGCTATTATCTCGCAGATAGAAACAGGAAATATCAAAGATTTCAGAAATTGGGTTTACACAAATCGCTTAGACATAAATGGCCATGAAGAAGTTTTAATTTTCTCTGATAAAGAAATTTTGAAAAATTTATTGCTCTCAAGCATTAAAAACGGCGAATTAGTACCTGATGCTCCCGTAGAAGAAATTACTGAATTTATAGTCAGCCTTGTTTACGGTCTGACGCTTAACTGGAGCATGACTGACGGAAAATTTGAACCTCTCGAACATGTTGATAAGTTCAGCGATTTTATCATGAACGCTTTAATTCCATATCTAACGGTGTAAAAAAATGAATGAACAAAATAATGAAAGGAAAAAAATCATCGACGCTGCTCAAAGGCTTGCAATGGCGGACGGACTTTTTAACATTACTGTTGAAGAGCTCGTAAGCACAGGAGAAATTTCAGAAGAAACATTTTATAAATTCTTCAGGGACATTGACGAACTTACTATTGAACTTCTCCGCACGAGATTTGGATTAACAGATGAAAATGTTTTGAGCCTTCCTATCGAAGAAAAAATCAAGATGTTTACTGTGCAAGTCATGACACAGGTCGAAACGGCTAATGCTGAAAAATTCAAGACATGGGTTCATGAATATATCTTAATGCCTGTAAATCCGTTTATTATGTCCGACAAAGAAATTTTGAGAAAACTTTTGAAATCAAGTCTCGACGCAGGCGAATTAGCTCCAGATACTCCGATTGAGGATATTCTTGAATTTATAATAAGTTTTACTTACGGTGTTGCTCTTAACTGGGCTATGACAAACACAGAATTTGAGCCTCTTGAACACATGGAAGTATTTAACAATTTAATTATTCATTCACTGATTCCCTACTTAACAAGATAAAAAATAGGCGCGAGCTTCTCACAATGAGTTCTCACGCCTTATTATTTTTTTCTATAAAGTTAACAAAAATTAAATAAGCGTATACGCTGTAATAGCTAAGATAACGGACAAGAATCCGAGCCAAGTTTGTTTTTTATAGGCAACAACGAGACCTAAAATAGCCGCTAAAGTCGCGAATATTGTCGTGTGAGCAAAGAAAGCTATCGTTCCAAATGCTACGCCGATAACTCCGAGCGTTATATATTGAGCCTTTGAGACTAAAACTTTTTCGCCGGGTGTTAATGCTTTGTCTGCAGGAGTGCCGTATTTTTCTTCGTAGTCGTCAACGACTCTTTTCAAAACTCCCGAAAGAATTAATAATCCGATTAAGTTCGGTAATGCCATTAAACCGTTAAGAGTGTCTGAAATATCCCAAATATTATTTAAGAATTGATTGCCCTGACTTCCTAAGAACTCTGCTCCGGCAGCTCCGATTACAATCATTACGATCCAAAGAATTTTCATGATAGGCTTTGTCCATACGCCGAATAAATAAGTGATTGCTGTCTCAGCGTACCAATACCAGCCTAAAATCGTTGTGAAAGCGAATAATAATAATCCGACTGAAAGAATATATTTACCCGGAAGTCCGAGAGCGTTCTCAAATGCTTTAAGCGTCAACTGCGCACCCGTAAGTTCAGGGGCGTTCGTCAATGTTCCCGTAGCCATAACGACAAGAGCTGTCATCGTGCATATTACGATTGTATCCATGAAAACTTCAAAAATTCCATAGAAGCCCTGCTGAACAGGATGCTCAACGCTTGCTGTAGCGTGAACCATAGGAGCTGAACCCATACCTGCTTCGTTAGAGAAAACGCCGCGAGCGATACCTCTTTGGACTGCTTCTTTAACTCCCCAGCCTGCTAAAGCACCGGGCAAAGTCTCTAACGGGTCATTGAAAGCAAGATGAACAGCGTTTGAAATTGCCGTAGGTATTGCTGACGAGTTCACGATTAAAACGTAAATTGAGCCGAAAATATAGAAAATTGACATGAACGGCACGATGTAAGTCGTAACGGTTGAAAGGCTCTTTAAGCCGCCGATGATTACAAGCGCAACTAAGATAGCCATTACGATGCCGCTGTAAATGTGATTAACGCCCCAGCCCATCGACATTGCTTCAGCTGCTGAGTTAGCCTGAGTGGCCGCACCGATACCGAATGAAGCTAAGAACGCAAAGCAAGCGAACAAAATCGCAAGTAATTTTCCTATGAACTTTCCGAGACCATGACCTAAAACTTCGCTCGTTCCGTTTTCAAGAATATACATCGTGCCTCCGCGCCAGTCGCCGTGAGCGTCTTTCTGTCTATAGTGAACAGCTAAAGTAACTTCGGCGAACTTCGTGCACATTCCGAAAATTGCTGAGATTAACATCCAGACCATTGCGCCGGGACCACCTAAATGAAGGGCAGTAGCAACGCCTGCAATATTACCTGTTCCGACGGTTGCGGCCATAGCCGTAGCCATTGCTGCGAATGATGAAATTGATTTATCTGCGCCTGCTTTTTTTCTGAAGCTGAAAACTTCGGATAAAGACGCAAAGAAATATCTAAATTGCGGAAGTCCAAGCAAAAGAGTTAAATAAACTCCTGTGCCTACAAGCAAAATCAAAACGGGCGCACCCCAAACAAAACTGTTGACGATCCCGTTATAGTGCATAATCGTATCCATTATGCTCTGCATGAAAATTTACACGCTCCTTAAAAACTGCAAAAATTTTCACACATTATACACGATTATATTTTTAAGTAGGAATTAGGAGGCAGGAAGTAGGAAGTGAAAAAAAATTTTAATTTTTAATAACTCGGAACATAGACAAGGCCGCGAACGTTCACGGTGTCTTTATATTGAAATTCATGTTCGCGAACTTCAACAATAAAAACGTTTCTTGAGTCGGGTCTGTGAAGTGCAGGGTTAATATTTAATTTTTGATTTCCAAAAGGAATTTCCTGAACGCGGGCTAAATTATTCAGCAAAATATCTCGCGGCATTTCATCAACAGGCTGAGGCATCATAGCGACGGCTCGCTTAAACCATTCACAAAGAGCTATAGCTTTGCCTGCGGCGACAATGTCATCAATTTGCATAGCGCGGCTCATCCATAATCTTCGCTTAATCTCAATGAAGCCGCCTTGTGAATTTAGAGAGACGTTTTGATCCGCGAAAATCATTCCGCGACATAATAAATAAATTTTATCGGGTTCGGCACAGTTCCATAATTGCCAAGACGTTCTAAGCCTCATGAAATTTCGCCAAATTTCTCGCGCCCCCATGCTGCCCATGAAAGAAATAACGACACCTGCTTTATCGCCTTCATAGCTTTCAATTTCTTCAGACATCATGTAGTAAGTATCTCTAACCGAAGCGTCAGCCCAGTAAGGCATAGGCATAAAACCTTCATGGTCTAACATGTTATAGCAAATTTTCGCCTCACGTTCTTGATTAAGCGTGAAACGAGCAGCAGCTAAAGCGATTCTTTTTTCTCTGTCGAAAATTTCTGAAGCATATTGGACGAAGGCCGGAGCTCTATAGTCGCGATATAAATCTAAAGCAAAAACATTTTGAATAGGGTGGCCGTTGCGGTCTATTAAAACATTTTCGCCGCCTGAAATTAATAATGGAATGTTCATTCCGGCGAGTCTATCGACTAAAATTTTATCGGCTTCGTAGGAATTTGCAAAACTCATCACGGCGACAGTGTGATTATCAAAATTAAATCTCAAATCACGGACGGACGAGTCACTGTTTTCAGGATTATTCAAAAAAACAAATCTTAAGTCATGACCCCCGACGCCTGAACTGCTCTCGGCGATTTCTTTCTCGCTCCATTCGAGTGCAGTTTTTATAGATTTTCCGGGCTCTGACTCCCAGCCTTTTGAAGGCGGCACGACTAAGACGTTCCACACCCAGCTATGATCTTTTTGCATCAACTGAGCGCAGAACGCCTGATTTAAACTAAACAAGCATAAAAAAATTACGGTGAACGCAAAAATTTTACGCATGAATTTTCAGCTTAAAAATCTTATTTCTTTCTTGAAAGCTGCTGAATAACGTCTTGAGTAATATCAACGCCGCCAATTAATACGACGAACTTATCAAGAACAAGCGTTAATTTCTTCTTCACGGCTACTTCACGGACAGCCTGCTCGCAGTCTCTATAGATCGGAGCCATTAATTTCTGCTCTTCTTGAGCAAGTTCCATGCGCTTTGCCTGGACAGCTTGAGCTTTTTTAGCTGTGTCTGTTTCCTTGTCGGCTGCGGCTTTAGCTTCGTTTTCTTTCTGTCGAGCAATGTCTGCTAACTTCTGACGAGCTGCTGCAAGACCGGGATGATTATCAAGAATTTGTCCTCTATCAACAACGCCTACTGATTCAGTGCTTGCTGTTTGAGCGGCTGCTGCGGGCTTTTTAGCGGCTGCGGCTGAAGCAACTGCGGCGAAACTTACTACGATTGATATAGTTAATATAAGTAACATAATTTTCTTTAATGACATTATAAAAATATTCCTCCTTAATTTTGTCGCGGATTTTATCATTTAATTCGAGAAAAAAAATCACAAATATTACCGAAAAAACGGATCAATAACTTTTTAGAAACGTACACACCATGAATCTATGAACGAGCAAATAAATCGAAGAATTTTGTAGTAATAAATGTAGTAATAAAATTAGATTTTTCTCTTGAAGAAGTTCGCAGTTAAAATTTTTGTGATTGTATCAAAATTCTTTTAATAAAACGCTTTTGTTTTACTAAATAAAGTAATTTTTAATTTTGTACTACCGTATCTCTTACCAAAATAAGCCGTAAAGCCCTCGACTTTAGTCGTAGGGATATAAGGCTTTGAAATTTTAATTTGTTCTGATAAAATCATTGTCGTCGAGCTGGGGTGAAATCCGCCGACGTAAAAAAATGAAAAAAATAAGAAAATGGTTGGGGCGTCGACCATTCGGAGGAGAATCTGTAAGACACTTGCAGGGGTGCTAGGTTCGTTGATACCAGAATCCCCCGACTTTAGTCGTGAGGAGTACGTCAAATAGCAGCAATAAAACACAAAAATCAATTTTTGCGGTATGATGCCACAAACTCGCAAAAATCAAGGCATTACGCGCCCGCCTATGATATAATTTCAAGCTAAAAAATAAGGTTATCCACGACAATAAAGATTATATATTGAGGGGGAATTTATATTGAGTCGTCTTGTCGTTAGACCTGAAACAGAAATTCAATCTACAGCTAACTCGCTGCATTTTGACTTGGAGCGCAGAGTTACGGGTGCACCTCCCGGTCTTTGTCCGTTAGACTTGGCGAGCAGCTACTTAAAAGTTTACTCGGCGCAGACTTGCGGGAAATGTGTTCCGTGTCGCGTAGGCTTAAAGCAGCTTGAAAAATTAATCGATGACTTAATCGAAGGACGCGGCGACATGAAGACCGTCGATTTAATCGAACGTACCGCTGAGACTATCTACGCTTCAGCAGACTGCGCTATCGGTTACGAGGCTGCTAACATGGTCTTGAAAGGCTTAAAAGGTTTCCGCGAAGATTATATTGCTCACGCTACGAAAGGACATTGCGTCGCCGAAGGTTTCCAGGCTGTTCCTTGCGTCCATCTTTGCCCGGCTCACGTTGATGTTCCCGGTTATATAGCGTTAATTAATGCAGGACGCTATGCCGACGCCGTGAGATTAATTAGAAAGGATAATCCTTTCCCTTCGGTCTGCGCTATGGTCTGCGAACACCCTTGCGAAAATAAATGCCGAAGAAATTTAATTGATGACGCTTTGAACATTCGAGGCTTAAAGCTCTATGCAGTGAAAAATTCCGGCCATGTTCCAGTTTACCGAGACGGCGAACAAGCTGCTGAAGCTACAGGCAAGAGAGTCGCAATCGTCGGCGGAGGCCCAAGCGGAATCAGCGCGGCTTATTATCTCGGCATGATGGGACACAGCGTCGAAATTTTTGAACAGCGCAAACATTTAGGCGGAATGTTACGTTACGGGATTCCGGCTTACAGACTTCCAAGAGAAATTTTAGACGAAGAAATTAACACGCTTTTAACATCAGGCGATATTAAAGTTCACACAGAAGTTTCAATCGGCGGCGATAGTTACCCTCTCTCAAAGTTACGCAGCGAATTTGACGCCGTTTATATCGCTATTGGAGCGCACACTGATAAATCTTTGAAAATTCCCGGTGAAGATGCTGACGGAGTTATGTCGGCCGTAAGTTTATTAAGGAAAATCGGCGATGATAATTATCCTGACTTCACGGGCAAAAAAGTTGTCGTAGTCGGCGGCGGTAACGTTGCTATGGACTGCGCACGCTCTTCAATGAGGCTTAATGCTGAAAGAGTCGTTATCGCTTACCGTAGAAGACTCGAAGAAATGACAGCTCAAGACGAAGAAGTCAGAGCGGCTGAAGCTGAGGGCTGCGAACTCTTTGAACTCGTTGCGCCGTTAAAAGTCGAAGTCGGCGACGATGGCACAGCTAAAGCCCTTTGGGTTCAGAAACAAATGATAAGTTTTATAAAGGACGGCAGACCGACTCCTAAGGCAGCGTCAACTGAGCCTGTGAGACTCGAAGCTGATGTTATCATCGTTGCTATCGGTCAGGGAATTGAAAGCTATAACCTTGAGAATGTTTCAACGAATCCGAGACGCGGAACAATCAGCACCCTTGAAAGCGAAGAACTCCCGGATATGAGCGGCGTTTTCTCCGGCGGCGACTGCGTTACAGGGCCTGCTACTGTTATAAGTGCTATCGGTGCTGGCAAAATCGCGGCGGCTAATATTGACGAATATTTAGGTTTCAATCACCCGATTCATATTCCTGTTGATATTCCTGATCCTATTCCTCATAACAGACCGGCTTGCGGACGAGTCAAACTTCGTGAGCGTGCGGTTGATGACCGCGTCAAAGATTTCAGCCTCGTTGAAGAGAGCATGACCGCAGAAGAAATGATTCAGGAAACAGAGAGATGCTTGCGTTGCGATCGCTTCGGCTTTGGAACATTCAGGGGAGGACGTGAACATAAATGGTAAACATAAAAATCAACGGTACTGACTTACAAGTGCCGGAAAACACGACAATTCTTGAGGCCGCACGCCTTAATAATATAAACATTCCTCACCTTTGTTATCTTAAAGGCTTGAACGAGATCGGAGCTTGCAGAGTTTGTGTCGCTGAAATCGTCGGGCTTGACAGGCTCGTCGCGTCGTGCAACACAATCGCCCTTGAAGGCATGGAAATTCGCACGAACTCTCCGAAAGTCAGACAAGCAAGGAAAATCAACGTCGAACTTTTGCTTTCACAACACAGCGCGAGATGTCCTGAATGTGCACGTTCGGGGAATTGCGAACTTCAAAGAATTTCTAATAATTTAGGAATTTTAGACTTCCCTTATCACGAAGACATCAAAGGCATCGAATGGAATCAAAATTTCCCGCTTATCCGCAACGATAAAAAATGTATTAAATGTATGCGCTGCGTTCAAGTCTGCGAGAAAGTCCAGCAAATGAACGTCTGGGACGTAGCTAAATCCGGCTCTCAAACTGTCGTAGACTGCCGAGGCGGCAAAGACATTACCGAAATTAACTGTACAATTTGCGGACAATGTATCACTCACTGCCCTGTCGGTGCTTTAACTGAACGCGATGATACTCAAAAAGTCCGCGATGCCTTAGCCGATCCTAAAAAAATCGTCATTGCTTCAGTTGCTCCTGCTGTCAGAACTTCATGGGGTGAGCAGTTAGGCTTGACTCACGAAGAGGCGACTTCAGAAAGACTCGTGAGCGCATTGCGTGAAGTAGGTTTCCATTATGTTTTTGACACTGATTTTTCAGCTGACTTAACTATAATGGAAGAAGGCAGCGAATTTCTCAAGCGGCTTACTGAAGGCGATTTAGAAGAATATCCGATGTTTACGTCATGTTGCCCGGGCTGGGTAAGATTCGTAAAAATGGAATATCCTGAATTAGTCAGCAGTCTTTCAAGCGCGAAATCGCCGCAGCAAATGTTCGGAGCGATTATAAAAACTTGGTACGCTCAAATTTTAGGCGTTAAGGCTGAAGATATTTATCACGTTTCTTTCATGCCCTGCACAGCTAAAAAATATGAATGTGATGTTGACTGCATGAACAGTTCCGGCGCGCGCGATGTTGACGCTGTTTTGACGGTCCGCGAACTTGACAGGTTAATCCGCTCAGAAGGAATTAACGTCAAGGACTTGGCCGAGAGCGGTTTTGATATGCCTTTGGGCGTAGCTTCCGGCGCAGGACATATTTTCGGAACTACCGGCGGAGTTATGGAAGCTGCTTTGAGAACGGCTTACAACTTAGTAACGGGCAAAAATCCTGATCCTGACGCTTTCAAAAATGTTCGCGGCTACGAGGGCTGGAAAGAAGCAGAATTTGAGATCAACGGCACGAAATTAAGAATTGCTGTTGCTCACGGCTTAGGAAATATCCGAAAACTTTGCGAGGCCATAAAGAATAAAGAAGTTCAATATGATTTCGTTGAGTGCATGGCATGCCCTACAGGCTGTGCAGGAGGCGGCGGACAACCTATTTTTGAAGGCGAAGAACTTGGAGCAGACAGAGGCCGCTTGCTTTTAGCTCTTGATAAGAAATCTAACTTGAGATTTTCGCACGAGAATCCCTCAATTATTCAATGTTACAGAGAATTTTTAGGGAAACCTTTAGGCGAAAAATCACATCATTTGCTTCACACTGACCAAGTTCGCTGGGAACTTTGGAAAGACAAGTAGAAATAAAAGAATTTTTATTTTTTTACTTTCTAATTTCTTATTTTATAAAAACTCCTCACTCCTCATTCCTAACTCCTAATTATTAAAAAGGGAGGAATTTTTGTGCTTGATAATTCTTTTTACGAAAAGACAGACGAAATTTTAAGCAAATATCCGGCGCAGGAACGTTCATTAATTCCGATTATTCATGAGATTCAAGAAACTTGGAATTATATTCCTGTCGAATTATTGTCTTATATCGCCGGCAAAATCGGCATAACTGAAACTAAGGCTTACAGCGTTGCGAGCTTCTATGAAAGATTTTCATTCGAGGCAAAAGGAAAATATATTATCCGTGTCTGCGACGGTACTGCCTGCCATGTTAGACAGTCTGTGCCTGTTCTTAACCGTCTCCGTGAAGAACTTGGACTTTCTGAGAAAAAACACACGACTGACGATATGTTATTCACGGTTGAAACTGTTTCTTGCTTAGGAGCTTGCGGACTTGCTCCGGCTATGATGGTAAATGATAAAGTTCACCCGGCTATGACACCGGATAAAGCTACGGCTCTCATTAAAGAGTTAAAAGAGGAGGCCGCGAAAGAATGAACAGAATCGAAAACTTTGAAGAATTAAAGAAATTTCACGAGCTCTTTGAAGCGAAAATTAAAAACTCTCCCTGCCGTGTATTAATTTGCGCAGGCACTGGCTGTCAGGCCGGAGGAAGTGCAAAAATAGCTGAACGTTTCAACGAGCTTGCAGGAACTGACGCAAATATTTCCGTAGAGTTTGCTCCCGAAGCTGCCGGGCATCCTGTAGGAGTCAGAAGAACGGGCTGTCATGGCTTCTGCGAAATGGGGCCGTTAGTTCGTATTGAACCGCAGGGAATTTTATACACTAAAGTCAAGCCCGAAGACTGCGACGAAATTTTTGAAAAAACAATCAAGAACGGCGAAATTATTGACAGACTTATTTATAAAATGGACGGCAAAGAATACGTCAAACAGGAAGAAATTCCGTTCTATGCCGGCCAGACACGGGTCGTTCTTAAAAATTGCGGTCATATTGACGCAGAACACATTGAAGAAGCTATAGCCAGCGGGGCTTATCAGGCATTGGCTCATTCGCTTTTTGATTTAACGCCCGATGACGTAATTCAAAAAGTTTTAGACTCGAATTTGAGAGGACGCGGAGGCGGCGGTTTCCCTGCCGGTAAAAAATGGCAGCAGGTTGCCCGTCAGGCTGAAACAGTCCGTTATGTCGTCTGCAACGGCGATGAAGGCGACCCCGGTGCTTTCATGGATCGTTCCATAATGGAAGGCGATCCTCATAAAATGATCGAAGGCATGATTATAGCTGCTTACGCTGTCGGAGCTCACGAGGGTTATATTTATGTCCGCGCTGAGTATCCTTTGGCCGTTAAAAGATTGCAGATTGCTATAAAACAGGCCACTGAAGCAGGCTTGCTCGGCGAAAATATTTTAGGTTCGGGCTTTGATTTCCAGCTTCACATTAATCGCGGAGCAGGAGCATTTGTCTGCGGTGAGGGAAGTGCTTTAACGGCTTCAATCGAAGGCAAGCGCGGAATGCCCAGAGTTAAACCGCCCCGCACAGTCGAGCAGGGATTATTTGAAAAGCCGACAGTCTTAAATAACGTTGAGACTTTTGCGAACGTCCCGATGATTATCACGAACGGTGCAGACTGGTTCAAAGGCTTCGGAACTGAAAAAAGTCCCGGAACAAAAGCATTTGCTCTCACCGGAAGCGTCAAGAATACCGGCTTAATCGAAGTCCCGTTCGGAATTACACCGCGCGAAATTATTTTCAAAATCGGCGGAGGTATCAGAAACGATAAAAAATTCAAAGCCGTTCAGATTGGCGGACCTTCAGGCGGCTGCTTGACTGAAAGCCAGCTTGATGAGCCTCTTGACTTCGATAACGTTAAAAAATTAGGCGTAATAGTAGGCTCAGGCGGCCTCGTTGTAATGGACGAAGATACCTGTATGGTCGAAGTTGCGAGATTCTTCATGGAATTTACTCACCGTGAATCTTGCGGAAAATGCGTCCCATGCCGCGAAGGCACTCTTAGAATGTTAGAAATTCTTGAAAGAATCGTCGCAGGTCAGGGCGAAATGGAAGACATCGACAAACTTCGCACGCTTGCGGACTTAATCATTAACACGGCTCTCTGCGGTCTTGGAAAATCTGCTCCGCTGCCCGTCGTAAGCACGCTCGATAATTTCCTTGATGAATATCTTGAGCATATTCAGAATAAGAAATGCCCGGCGCATGTCTGTCAGAAGCTCAAGCAGTATATTATCGACAAGGAAAAATGCAAGGCTTGCTCAAAATGCGCGAGAGGCTGCCCTGTTCAAGCTATTTCAGGAGCTCCTAAAACTCCGTACGAAATTGACCAGAGCAAGTGTATTAAGTGCGGCGCGTGTATTGCTGCTTGTCCGTTCAAAGCCATCTATGTCGCTTAGGAGGTGTTCAAATGGGAATTATGAAAATTGACGGCTATCCCGTCGAATTTACGGACGAACCTAATGTTCTTTCAGTTATTCGCAAGGCCGGAATCGATTTACCTACTTTATGTTATCATTCAGAGCTTTCGATTTACGGAGCTTGCAGACTTTGCAACGTTGAAGACGAACGCGGAAGAATTTTCGCCTCATGTTCTGAACGTCCCCGCGACGGCATGAACATTAAGACTAACACTCCGAGACTCGTTCGTTACAGAAGAATGATTATTGAGCTGCTTTTAGCCTCACATGATAGAGACTGTACTTCATGCGTTAAGAGCGGCGATTGCGATTTACAGAGATTAGCTCACAGACTCGGAGTCGCGAGCGTTTCTTATCCTGCTCACAAAGGAGATCACCCGATAGATTTTAGTTCTCCTTCAATCGTTAGAAATCCGAATAAATGTATTCTTTGCGGCGACTGCGTCAGAGTCTGCGAAGGCATTCAGGGTGTCAACGCTATTGACTTTACGAATAGAGGCACGTATGCGACAGTAGCTCCGGCATTTAATAAGGCTCTTGCTAAAACTGACTGCGTAAACTGCGGTCAATGCCGTGTTGTCTGTCCGACTGGTGCTATAAGCATCAACACTAATATTCGCCCTGTTTGGGAAGCATTAGCCGATCCTAATGTAAAAGTTTTCGCGCAGGTAGCTCCGGCTGTCCGTGTTGCTGTATCTCAGGCTTTCGGCGGCGAACGCGGCGAGAACGTCATGGGAAAAATCGTTGCGGCGTTACATCGTCTCGGCTTCGATGAAGTTTATGATACGACATTCGGCGCGGACATGACGATCTTAGAGGAAAGCAAAGAATTTCTTGAAGTTTTCGAGAAAGGCGGACCTTTCCCGCTGTTCACGTCTTGCTGCCCTGCATGGGTAAAATTCTGCGAGACCCGCTGGCCGGAATTTGCTAAAAATATTTCGACGAGTTACTCACCGCTTCAAATGCTTGGCTCAGTCGCAAGAGAATATTATGCTGACCCGGCTAAGAACGAAGGCAAAAAAATGCTCTCTGTTGCTATCATGCCATGCACGGCCAAGAAAGCTGAAATTTTGCGCGAAGATTTGAAACGCGACGGCAAACAAAATGTTGATTACGTCCTCACGACCGAAGAATTAATAACGATGATTAGACGAGCAGGTATTCAATTTGACAAGCTCGAAAGTGAAGCTGCCGATATGCCTTTCGGAATGGGCTCAGGCGGCGGAGTTATCTTCGGAAATTCCGGCGGTGTTATGGAGGCTGCTTTGCGAACGCTTTGCGAAGGCCCGGATCGTCCAGCTATCGAAGCCTTGCGTCAGAGCGGCGTAAGAGGTCCCGGCCCGTTGCGCGAATTTACGTTCAATTACAAAGGCAACGAAATTAAAGCTGCTGTCGTCAGCGGACTTGCCGAAGCCGACGCTTTATTAAGACAAATTAAGAATGGTGAAAAATTCTTCCACTTTGTTGAAGTCATGGCATGCAGGCGCGGCTGTATCATGGGAGGCGGCCAGCCTGCTCATGCCGGTTTCAGAACGAAAGAAGCACGCAAGCACGGACTCTATGAATCTGATGTCAATACTCAGATTAAGAAGTCAAACGAAAACCCGACGGCTCTTGCAATTTACGATACGTTAATCAAGGGACGCGAGCACGAGCTTCTTCACAGCCATCGTTAAAACAAATTAGGAATTAGGGGTTAGGAATTTATTATTCTTAGCTCCTAATTTTTTTATGAAAAATAAAATTTTGTTTCGTTAAATTTTTGAAGAAAGCGAATAAAATTGAATCATAAATTTTTTGAAAAGACTTTTCTGTAAAACTTTACGAGGACAAATTAAAATTAAGATTTTTGTAGTAATAAATGTAGTAATAAAAAATAACTTCCCGACTCGCACCGGGAAATTTTATTTATGATATTATAACATAAAAAATAAATTTTTGTTTCATGGTTTTAATTTATGAATTTTTCTCCCGTGTATAATAAAAAATTATTTTAATTTGATTTTATTAAAAACGGAGCTGAAAAATTTATGATACTTGGAACTATTCATGATCATTCGCGCTATGATAATCTCGGCGACGGCGTTAAACTTGCTCTTGAATACTTGGCCGAACACGAAAGCGAGCTTGAAAATCTTTCCGTCGGTAAATATGAAATTGACGGCGACAATGTTAATTTTAGCGTCGCTGAATTTGAAGCAGCTAAACCCGAAGAAAAATTTTTTGAAACTCATGACGAACATATCGACATTCATGTAACTCTTAAAGGCACCGAATGGTACGGCTACGCTCCTGCTGAAAAAATGACAAGCGAAAAAGATCACAGCGTAGAAAAAGATAATAGACACTTTTATGATAAATGCGAAGACGGACTTTTCTTTGAGGCTATGCCCGGACATTTTATGATTTTTATGCCGGAAGACGCTCACAAAGCCGCCTTTAGCATGACAGAGCAAGGCCCTGTTAAAAAATTAGTCGTAAAAGTAAAAATATAAAATATGAGTCCCGACGATAATTATTTTATGAGTGCAGCCATTGATGAAGCTAAGAAAGCATTTTCGCGAGGCGACGTCCCTGTAGGGGCTTTGCTTGTCCGTGAGAATGAAATTTTGAGTTCAGGCAGCGACAAAAAAGCTTCAGACCCGACTGAACACGCTGAAATCATTGCAATTCGTTCCGGCGCGGCAAAATTAAACCGCTGGAATTTATCCGGCTGTACTCTCTATGTAACCCTTGAGCCTTGTCCGATGTGCGCGGGCGCGTGCATCAATGCAAGAATTTCAAGAGTTGTTTACGGCGCAAAAAATTTCAAGTCCGGCGCAGCAGGAACTCTCTATAATATTTTGAATGACTCGCGGTTAAATCACACTTGCGAAATTAAATCCGGCGTCATGAAATCAGAATGTTTAAGTTTGCTTCAAAATTATTTTCTCATCAGGAGGAAAAATTCATGCTTCAAACATGCTTAACTTCTAACTTAAAAATTTTTCAGCCCGATGATGATACCCGGCAGCTTGCTAAAGAGCTTTCATGCCCTGAACTTGCCGCCGAAGTTTTAAGAATGCTTCATGATAATAGCGATATTAATTCGCTCCGTGAATGGATACGTCCTGATTTTAGAAAACAGCTTGAGAGTCTTGACTTAGGCGACGGAGCAAAAGCTGCTAAAGACTTATGGGAGTCTAAAAGCTCATTCGGCAATGTTTTAGTTTACGGAGACTATGACACCGACGGAATTTCATCGACAGTTTTAGCGATGGAAATTTTTAGAAACAAAGCCGCGCAAGTTCGTTATTTTATTCCAAGACGCGACGTTCACGGTTACGGATTAAACTCTGAAATTTTAGATAAAGTCGTCTCGTGGGGCTGTAACACTTTAGTTGTCGTTGACTGCGGTACGAATGACTCAGCAATGTTAGAAAAGCTCAAAGACGCCGGAATAAATATTTTTGTTTTCGATCATCACGCCGTTTCGCTGCCTATAACTATTAACACAATCGTAAATCCTTCAATAAATATGGACGCCGGCGAACAGCAAAAAATTTGTGCGACTGCTGTGTTATGGTGCTGGGCTTGCAAAGAAAATATAATTTCTCAAAATTTCCTGAAATATTCCGTTGATTTAGTCGCGCTTGCAACTATAGCTGACTGTATGCCGCTTCATAATTTGAATCGTTTACTCGTCCGTTACGGAATTAATTTAATGAGAACAAATCCGAGACGCGGTTTAAGTGCTTTATTCGATTGTTTAGGCATTAACAAGGAGCAGTTAAGCGAAGAACATTTATCAATGAGAGTTATTCCTTGTCTTAATGCTCCAGGACGAATAGCGGCGGCTGATGTAGGCGTTCGGGCTTTGCTTGGAGCCGGCAGCAATGACGCCGTTTATTCATGCGTTAATGAATTGACGAGAATAAATCGCAAGCGGCAATCTTTAACCGAAGAAATAGCGCGTGAAATTGATACAGGTATAACGAGCGGCGAAATTAATCAAAAAGTTTTATATAACGAGGCTTGGCCTATCGGAGTTTTGAGCGGTGTTGCGAGTCGAGTTTGCGCCGAATATAACAGGCCGATAGCTTTAGCTGCGCCTACTAACGCAGGAAAAGTCATTCGAGGAACTTTAAGAGTCCCTGAAGGCGGCGACGCTGTAGGAGTCTTAAAGGAAATTTCAGAAAAATTAGACGCTTGGGGCGGCCATAAATACGCGGCTGGCTTTTCTGTCTTAATTGAAAATTGGCAGGACGTCAGCAAAGAACTTGAAAGAGTTTTGACGAACATTAAAATAGTAGATGATAAGCAAACGCCGGTTATTAATATTTCGCCGTCAGAAATCTCAATTTTAGATTGGCGAATGGTCTGCGAGCTTGGCCCTTTTGGAAATAATAATCCTGCTCCAAAGTTATTTACGCTCAATGATACAGACGCAGTAGAAATTAATCCTTTAGGGAAAGATAATAAACATAGTTACATCAAAATAAAGAACGCAAAATTATTAGCCTTTAATATTCCACCGAAAGAAATTTTAGAAATGTCAGAAAAAATTAAGGGGTTTATTTATCATCCAAGATTAGATTATTGGCATCATGAAGAACAACTGCAATTTATTTTTGATTGTGCGGTTATAAAAAGTAGAGAGGAGTGAAGCGAATGACAAGGGGAGTTAAGAGTAAAGAGTCAGAAGTTAAAGAGTTAAACGAGAATATAAAAATAAATGAAATTGTCCAAGTAAATAAAAATGAAAAAGAAAATGAAAGTTTAGAGATAGGTGGACAATCATTTTCTTCAATAATGAACAGCATACCTTCGTTAGATAATTCGACGAATTTTTTGCACGATATGTATGCTTTGCGCGATGAATTTTTCGCAAAAATTCCCGAAAATTCTCAAAAAGAATGCGTCCGTACCATCTGGCAGGAGCTTTGGGGAAAAGCTATGCTTTCTCTTACTCCTGAACAAATGCAGAAGTTAGGCGAGACTTTTGTATTTTCAGCTAAGGCTCACGAACATCAATTAAGAAAGTCAGGAGATCCTTATATAGTTCACACTCTCAGCGCGGCTTTAATTTTAGCGGGAATGCACTTGGATATGGCTACTCTTGAGGCTGCTTTGCTTCATGATACTCTCGAAGACACAGACGTAACGTCAGAGCAATTAATTGAAAATTTTGGTCCTGACGTTGAAACTTTAGTTAAAGGCGTAACGAAATTAGCCGGTGAAGATGTCAAAGAATTTATGTCGCGTGAAGATTTAACGAGTGAAAATTTAAGACGAATGTTTATCGTTATGGCGCAGGATATTCGAGTAGTTTTAATTAAACTTGCCGATAGACTTCATAATATGCGTACGCTTGACGTTATGCGGCCCGATAAGCAGGAACGAATAGCACGAGAGACTATGGAAATTTACGCGCCTCTCGCTCACAGACTTGGAATTTATCAAATTAAACGCGAACTTGAAGATTTATCTTTCATGTATCTGCACCCTGATATTTATGCAGAAGTCGAACGCCGCGTGAAAATTCGTATGCCTAAAATGGGCGAAGTTATAGAAAAAACCCGTGCAACTCTTGAGACTCGTCTCGAAGAAGAACATATCCCTTGCAGAATTAAAGGCCGCTCCAAGCATTTTTATAGTATTTATGAGAAAATGCAGCGAAAAAAAATTTCGTTCGATGAACTTTATGATATTTTAGCTTTGCGAGTTTTAGTGTCGGACGTTTCGACCTGTTATGCCGTTCTCGGAGTCGTTCATGCTCTTTGGGTGCCTATACCCGGACAATTTGATGATTACATCGCTAACCCTAAGAGCAACATGTATCAATCTTTGCATACAACTGTAATGGCTTACGGCGTTCCTGTAGAAATTCAGATTAGAACTTACGAAATGAATCACTACGCTGAATACGGAATCGCGGCGCATTGGGTTTACAAGTCCGGCGGAAGCAAAAAGCTAAATAAAGAAATGGACGCAAAATTAAATTGGGTCAGTCAAGCCTTAGAAGCCGGCCAAAACGGAAATTCGCAGGAGTTCATGGACGTCTTAAAGAGCGATATTTTATTGACGAGCGAATTATACGTCTTCACGCCCGACGGAAAGCCGATGATTTTGCCGAACGGTTCAACGATTTTAGATTTTGCTTACGCTGTCCATACTGAAATAGGAAATCACTGTGCCGGAGCAACTATCAACGGTCATATCGTCCAGCTTAATACTCAGCTTCACAACGGCGATATTGTCAGAATCTTAACTTCGCCGCAAAGTTCGCCTTCCAAAGATTGGCTAAAAATCGTAAGTTCAGCTAAAACTCGAAGCAAAATTAGAGCTTATTTCAGACAGGCCGAAAAGGTCGAACGTGATGAAAAATTAGAGCGCGGCTGGAAATTAATTGAACGTGAATTAAAACGGCGCGGACTTGCTGACGTCAAACGCGAAGATTTCAGCAATATAGATGATCAATTAATAGCTGTAGGTTCAGGCTCAATAGGACCGGGCGAAGCTGCTCAAAAATTGGCTCTTGCCTATCTTCAACATAATACAACTGCAGAACAGCAGAATATGCCCGTGAATTTAAGGACAGAACAGCCTCATCACACGAAAGACACAAAATCGGATATTTTAGTCGAAGGTGAAGGCGGCGTGAGCGTAACCCTTGCAAATTGCTGTGCTCCTGTTCCCGGCGACGAGATTATCGGATACTCTTCAACACGTCGTGGCATTACGATTCATAGAGTTGACTGCAAGAGCATTAAAAATAAATTAAACGAACGAAAAATTAAAGTCGAATGGTCTCCGCGTGATAAAGAAAATAATCCGGCCAAGAAAACTAATCTTTATGTCGCAAAACTTAACGCAGAAGGCGAAGAACGCGACGAATTAATCAGCGACGTGAACAAAGCTATAGCTTTCGCCAGCAGCAGCCTTATAGGATTTAAGGCCGTCATGGTCGGTAACAGCTTAATGCGAATGAAAATAGAAGTCCGAGTTAAGGACCTGGAACATTTATATTCAGTTATGGCAAGATTAAACGAAGTTCGCGGAATTATCGAAGTAGCAAGGAACGAATAAAAAGCAAGTAGGAATTAGGAATTAGGAAGTAGGAAGGAACGAATAAATTATGAGATTATTAATTCAACGAGTAAAACGCGCTTCAGTCATAATTAACGGCAATGTAAACGATAAGCGCGAAATTAATCAAGGAATGTGTGTTTTTATCGGAGTAACTCACGGCGACGATGAGAAAAAAGCTGACTGGCTCGCAGATAAAATGGTCGGCCTGAGAATTTTCAACGACGCTGACGGAAAAATAAATCTCTCATTAAAGGACATTAACGGCGAAGTTTTATTAGTGTCGCAATTTTCTCTTTATGCTTCAATGAAAGGACGTCGGCCGGGCTTCAGCGATGCAGCTAAACCTGACGAGGCTGAACGGCTTTATAATTATTTCGTCGAGAAAGTTAAGACTCTTGGCCTCAAAAAAATTTCTTGCGGTGAGTTCGGCGCGGATATGGAAGTTGAAATAATAAACGACGGCCCTTTGACCTTTATAGTAGACTCACCTGAATAAAATTAGGAATTAGGAGTGAGGAGTTAGGAATGAGACAAATTTTTTTAGCATTTATGATTTTTATCGCGTCGTGTTCGTGTTCATTCGGAGCAGAGAACGAAGATGTTTACGTCCGCAAAGATTTATTTGAAGCCTATATGAAAAATATTGATTCAAAATTCGATAAAGTTTTTGAGCAGCTTAATAAGATTGACAGTAAACTTGAAAATATTGATGCTCGTTTGGCAGGAATTGAAACCCGTGTTTCAAAACTTGAGACAAAAGTCGACGGCGTATACGTAGCTTTATCTAATCGCATTGACGGAGTAGAAAAACGCTTCGATGTTTTATTTTATTTGGTGATTGCCTTTATCGGAGTAATCGGGGTCGTTTTCGCCTTGCCTGTTGTTCAAAGATGGTGGGAAGAACGCGGGGAGGCCAAGCGCAACTCTTTAACGCTCGAAGATATTGAAAAAATTTTTGAGAAAATGTTTGAAGCTAAAATGAAAGGAAACTTGAATAATGCAGTATAAAAGATTTTCACTCGGAGCTTTATGGACAAACGGATATTTATTTTGGGACGACAACACCCGCGACGCTTTTTTTATAGATCCGGGCGGAAAAACTAAAACAGTTAAAAATTTTGTAGAAGCAAATAATTTGAACTTAAAAATGATTTTGCTTACTCACGGTCATATAGATCATATAGCCGGAATTCATGAGCTTGTTCAATATGTCGGCGACAATATTTATATCGGCAAAAATGATGCCTTCATGCTGAAAAATCCTTCGCGTGAGTTACAAGAACTGCTCGGCGTGAACTGCGACGGACTCGAAAATTTCAAAACTGTCGAAGAAGGCCAAGAACTTGAATTTTCCGGCTGCAAAATCAAAGTTCTTGAAACTCCCGGCCATACCGAGGGCAGCGTTTGTTATTTAATTACAGACGATGACGGACATAAAATTTTAATTTCAGGTGATACTTTATTTGCTCAGAGCGTCGGGCGTACTGACTTAGAAGGCGGCGACAGTCTAAAACTTGAAAATTCTTTGAAAAGACTCGCTGAATTTAACGACAGTCTTCACGTTCTTCCCGGTCATGGCCCGGATACAAGCATAGGCGAAGAACGCGAATTAAATCCTTATTGGCCAAGATAAAGCAATTAGGAATTAGAAAAGGGAAGTTTAGAAAAATGTTCAAAATGTTTTCAGGAATGTTAGGACTTGATGTCGGTATAGACTTAGGTTCTTCAAATATAGTTGTTTATGTTAAAGATAAAGGAATAGTTTTCAGCGAACCCGCAGCAATCGCCGCTAAAAAACTTCCAAGAGGCGAAGGTTATGAAGTTATAGCTGTCGGCCATGACGCAAAAGCAATGTCGGGCAAAGTTCCAACCGGCATTGAAGCTATTTGGCCTTTAGACGGCGGAGTAATTTCAAATTTCGATATGACTCAGGAATTAATCCGCTATTGTCTTAAACGAGTGAGCGCAAATAGTTCATTTGTTGTTCATCCTCGAGTTGTTATCTCAATTCCTGCCGAAGTTACAGGGGTTGAAAGAAAAGCCGTCATTGATGCAACTTTAGGAGCTGGAGCAAGTGAGGCTTATGTTGTTGAAGAGCCTATCAGCGCGGCACTCGGTGTCGGTCTTCCGATTGATAAACCTAACGGCTGCATGATTATCGATATAGGCGGCGGCACAAGCGAGGTTAGTGTTATTTCTCTCGGCGGTATCGTTGTAACAAGTTCGCTCCGTTCAGCAGGGCGAATGATGGACAACGCTATTATTAATATGATTCGACAACGTTACGCTCTTTATATCGGTGAGAACACAGCCGAAGAAGTTAAAAATACTATAGGCTCTGCTTTGCCGATGAATCCCGAATTAGAGATGAGCGTCAAAGGTCGTGATTTATCAGGCGGTTTGCCGAAAAGCGACACAGTTTCTTCAATAGAAGTCCGTGAAGCAATGGAACCGATTTTCACAGGTATTGAAGACATGGTGAAAGTAGCTCTCGAAAAAATGCCGCCTGAACTTGCAAAAGATGTTGTAGATCGCGGCGTAGTTTTGACCGGCGGAGTTGCTTTAATGCCAGGCTTTTCAGAAAGACTTTCACGCGCTATTAATACGCCGGTAATTGTTGCGGAAGAACCTTTATATTCAGTCGCGCTCGGGCTTGGAAAAATTTTAGATAATCTTGGACAAATGCGAAAAGTCTTAGTGTCTGTCGAACGTGGCTCAAGATAAAAATTTTTTATGGATAATACGAGAAACACCACTCGCGAATGGGTACACGGTCTTACGGCTTTGATCTTAGCTTTATTTTTGCTCGGCGTAAGTTCGGGGCTTGGAGTAGTTAAAAATATTGTTGATATTTGGGGAGCTTTGCTTTTTATTCCTGAATATCCCGCTGTTGTTATGCGTGATGTTTTTTTAAGCTGGCAGTCTTGGTCTCGAAATAAAAATTCTTTGAATGCCGAAGTAATTAAACTCCGAGAAGAAAATGCAAAACTTAGAATTGACTTAGCAAAATTAACGGGCGAAAAAATTTATTCAGAAGACTTAAAACCCGATCTAAAAAATGCGCGAGTTGCTCTCCGTGCTCCGATGTCATGGTGGAACGAAATCAGAATCGATAAAGGCGAGATTGATAATATCACTCAAGGCTTGCCCGTTTTTTATAACGGCTATTTATTAGGGCGCGTCAGTTCCGTTTCGACTATGTCATCATGGGTCGAGCTGATAACTTCGCCGTCTTTTATGATTCCCGCCGTTGTTGAAGAAACCCGCGAGCTTGGAGTCATTGTCGGAGACGGCAGCGGCTCTGTTGCTTTAAGATATAGTCCTGCAGGACGCGGCGTTAAAACAGGAATGAAAGTCAGCACGGCCATGATAGGCGAGCAGTTACCTCCGGGACTTCCGATAGGCAAGATAGCAGGCGAAATTTCTTCCGGCTCAGACGGATATGCAACTTATAAAATCGAACCCGGCGCGGAACTTTCAAAATTTTACACAGTTAATTATTAAAGATTAGGAGTGAGGAATGAGGAGTTAGGAATTATTTTTTGATGAGGGCTTAGAAGTGATGGAGAGAAGTTGAAAAAACTTTTATCATTCCTACTTCCTACTTTCTAATTCCTACTTGCTTTAACAATGCTTTTAGTAATTTTATGGCTCATTCAAGATTTTTTAACAGTCTTATCAGGCGGCGGGATGCAAATTCCAGGCTTGTTTATGCTCGGCATTGTCTATAGACTTTTATTTAATGATGACAGCGATATAAATCTCTGGGCAATCTGGAGTGCTTTTGCCGGAGGAATTTTATGGGACTTACGTTGGATCGGAATACCCGGATTTTTTACGCTTGGGAACGTCATCGTAATTTTAATTTTAATTCAAGTTTGGGGATCGATACCTCCGCAAGGCCGAACGGGAGGAATGTTTTTTTTAGTTTTTATTTTAATGGAAATTTCACAGCTTGTACCCCCTATGCTTCCTGTTTTAATTTTAGGCGGCAACATCGGCTGGAGTTTCTTTTTGCTTCAGCAAGTTTATTCATTGCCTGCTATAGGAATATCAATGTATTTATATTTAAGACGTCTTCGCAACTCCACTAATTAAAATAAAATTGAGGAGTGAATTTTTATGACAGAAAGTTTTTTCGCGGCATTGCGTGTAGTAATCCCTATGATGATTTTAATGTCGCTTGGATATTTATCACGAACTAATCAATTAATCACGCGGCCTGCAATGAAAGAATTTGATAAATTAATTTTCAAATTTTTTATGCCTACACTGCTTTTCAAAAATATTTACGAGATGGATTTTTCACAAGGTTTTTTAATCAAAGAAATGATTTTCACAGGACTTTGCTTGCTTGTGATTTTTATTTTCAGCATTTATGTTCCGCGATTGTTGACTTCAGACGGCAATAAATCTTCAGTCATAGGCCAAGCTGTAGGACGCGGAAATTATATTTTATACGGCGTTGCGGTCAGTGAAGCTCTTTACGGCGAAGGCAACGCAGGCACGGTCGTAATGTTAGGCGTGCTTGTTATTCCGGCGATAAATATTTTCGCGGCTATAATCCTTGAATTAAATCGCAGCGGCCAAGCAAAATTCGGAAAATTATTCGTAGCTATTCTTAAAAATCCTATGATAATCGGAGCAATTTTAGCTTTTGCGTTTAAGATTTTTGCGATTTCGATTCCTGCGCCTATATGGTCAGCTATTCGCAGCGTGGCTAACTCTACAACAACAGTGAGTTTTATATCGCTCGGTGTTGGTCTTGAAATGCCTGAAGGCGGCGACAAAAAATTATTAGCTTGGGGGGCATTTTTAAGAATGGTCGTTATCCCTGTTATTTTCATGCCGATTTCAATTTTAATGGGCTTCCGGGAGCATAGCCTTTGCGCTTTAATGATAGTTTTTGCTGCTCCTTCAGCTGTAGCTTCGTATCCGATGGCTGTAGCAATGGGAGCAGACGGGAAATTAGCGGGACAGCTTGTCTGTATAACAACGCTGCTTTCAGTTTTTACGATTTTCTTATGGACTCTTTTATTAAAGTCTTTTGGATTAATGTAATAATTAAAATATTTCAAAAATTTTCCACAACGCTAACATATAATTTCCGCTCGAAGGAGATAAATAATGCCAAGCGAAATTGATTTACATATCCATACGAACGCTTCAGACGGAACTTACAGCCCGGAAGATTTAATAGATAAAATTCATGAAGCCGGGATAAAAATTTTTGCCGTTACTGACCACGATACGATTGACGGAGCAATTAGTCTCAAAAAAATTCTCGATGACAGCTCGTTGAATTTTATAAAAGGAATTGAATTTTCGTGTCGCATAGAAAAGACTAAGGCTAAGTGTCATATTTTAGGATTGAATTACGATGAAAATCATCCGTCTTTTCAAAACGCTCTGAATGCAGGAGCAAAACTTAGGCACGAAAAATTTTTTAAGCGAATTAATTTCTTGCGCGAAAATTTTAATATAACGTTCACGGATTTAGAAATCGAAAATTTATTGAAAATTCCAAGCGTAGGCAAGCCTCATTTAGGAAATTTAATCGTAGCTAAAGGTTTTGCAAAAACGCGAGCCGAAGCTATCGAAAAATTTATTGATAAAGCTAAAACCGGCAATGACAAAATCGAAGCAGAACTCGCTATAAAATCAATCAACGAAGCTGGCGGAGTTTCAGTATGGGCTCACCCTTTAGGCGGCGAAAGAGAGAAAGAATTATCCGAAGAAATTTTCAAAGCTACTCTGAAAGATTTAATTTCCTTTGGCTTAAAAGGTCTCGAATGTTATTATTCAAAATACGAAATTTCAAAATGCGAATGGCTTGCCGAACAAGCAAAATTAAATAATTTATTAATTTCAGCAGGAAGCGACTGTCATGGCGCGAATAAAAATATTCCGCTCGGAAAGCTAAACGCAGAAGATATAAAAATTAATCCTGAAAAAATTACGATATTAAAGGAGTTTGAATTGTAAAATGATAGCAGGACTTAAGAAATTATTATTGCTCGCTATAATCGTCGGGCTTGGCTATGGAGCTTATTATTATTTCTTTCATGAAGAGCCGGTAGTCTATGGTCTAACGACGTCGCCTATAACAAGAGGCGAAATTGTTTCAACGGTAACAGCAACGGGCGAATTAAACGCCATCAGCGTTGTTGAAGTAGATACACAAGTCTCCGGAACTGTTCAAGAGATTTACGTTGATTTTAATTCGCAGGTTAAAGCAGGACAGTTAATTGCGCTGATTGACCCTTCAGTTTTGAAATTGACTTTAAGCGAAAGCGAAGCAAGCCTCGCAGTTTATCAAGCAGGAGTTAGAAGTGCTCAGGCTTCATTGACGGACGCTGAAAGAAAATATGCCCGCAACAAAGAATTATTTTCAAGAAAATTAATCGCAAAAAGTGAAGTCGATACGAGTGAAGCCGACGTCTTAATGAAAAGAGCCTCGCTTTCTGAAGCTCAATCACGGGTCGTTCAGGGCAAAGCAGCCGTAGAAAGAGCGCGAACAAATCTAAATTACACGAAAATAACTTCACCGGTTAACGGCGTCGTCATAGACAGGCAAGTTGACGCAGGTCAGACCGTCGCAGCGAGTTATCAAACTCCTACGCTTTTCAAAATTGCTGAAGATTTAACGAGAATGCAGATCGAAACGAAAGTTGATGAAGCTGATATAGGCACAGTCGCTGAAGGTCAAAATGTTACGTTCAGAGTCGATGCTTTTCCTGATGAAACTTTCAAAGGAAAAGTTGTCCAAGTTCGTATAGCTCCAAGCACAAGCGACAGTGTTGTAACTTATACGGTAATAATTCACGTCGATAACCCTGACTTCAAGCTCAAGCCCGGCATGACAGCTAACGTCTCAATCGAGACAGCACGAGCTGATGACGTTTTAAGAATACCCGTTGCGGCATTGAGATTTACACCAGCCGAAGGTTTATTGAATACGATTTCGTTTGACCGCGAAATTTTAACGCAGAAAAAAACTCTTTCATCGGGAACAGTTTGGCCTGAACATGACGGTTTTATGATGAGACCTGTTCAAATTGAAACAGGAGTTTCAGATAATAAATGGATAGAATTAAAATCAGAAAAATCCGGGCGAGCTAAGCCAGTTTTACGGGAAGGAACGGAACTTGTAATTAATGCTCAAGCAGGAGTTAAAAGCGGCAAGACTACAACAGGCGGATTATTCGGAGGCGCACCGCGAGGAGTTCCAGGAGCAAGAGGCGGCGGAAGACCGTAAACGCAACGATTCAAAAATTCTGATTCCTCATGAACTTTTTATGCCGAAAATAAATTTCCTCTCTTGAAACACTCAGGAGAGGAAAAATTTTTATATATTAAAAAAATAAATTTGCAACAAAAATCAAGACAAGAGTTTTTCATGCTATAATATCTTTGACAATACATATTACGGCATTCGACTTTAGGAGCGATTGCTCTTTGTCGTATCTTGTCTATAAATTATTATAGCATAAAGATAGGACTGATTAATAGACGTATGCCTTTTTCCGCGCCGGGCAGACGCTTTGTTAAGAAGGTTGTTGTTTGGCGCATATTTTTAATTTTTGAAAGGGTGATTTTTTAAGATGAGAAAAATTTTTCTAAGCGTTGTCGTTCTTGTTCTTCTCGCGCTGACATCGTCTGCGGCATTGGCAAGTGATTTTAGAGATTTATGTCGTAGCGGCACTCCCAAGCAGATTCAGGCTGCATTGGACAGGGGAGAGATAGTTACTGAGGGTGCGTTTCTTTTTACAATGTACTACAACAAATACCCGCAATCCTGGAATATACTTCTCAGAGAAGGGAAAGAGTATGATTTGGATTTTGCAAATATGATAACTGACAAAGATTATGCAAATACACCATTAACAGAGTTCATAGGTTCGCCATTCGATGGCTGGAATCTTAAATATAAAAATGGAAGAGTTTTAGGATATGTGAAAGTCCTTTTAGACGCAGGATCTGATCCCAATCACACCTTCTTCGAACGAGCTTACAGTCGGAAAAAGACAACCCCGTTAAGTTCAGCCATAGGGAAAATAGACCAAGCGTCCTCGATAGTTATTACAATGGTACGGATGTTGCTTGACGCAGGAGCACGACCGACTGATGATGACATCGCAGCAGCTCGAAAAATCAAGAATAAGCAGGATAGAGATACGGTTTTGAAAATGTTTAACGTCAGCCCAACTGAAAATCAGTCAGACGAAGTTTCAAATTTCAAGGCTAACGGCTCTATTACGGGCAACAAAGTAAACGTGCGTACTTCGCCGAGTTTGTCATCGAACGTCATCAAGCAGTTGAACGCAGGCCACCCGATTTACATCAGCCAGCAGGACGGTGATTGGTATCTTGTTCAAACTGCAAGCGGCACAAAAGGCTGGGTGTTCGGCGATTATGTCAGGCGTGAGGGCGAAAGTTCGCAGTCTAAGAAAGAAGATTACGGAAAAATTCCAGTCGTGTTCTGAGATTAAAAATTAAAATCACAAAAGCAGTTCCTGAAAGCTGAAATTCGGGGAACTGCTTTAATTTTTTTAGTAGCACTACGAAAAAATCTCAGTTTTTTTCTTCCTTTAACATGCAATAACCCGTAACGGTCAAAATATATTCGTCAACATGTCGTGAACCGTCATTAGGATTTTGCCAAGAAATTTTAGCAGGCGTGCATGAACCGTCAGAGAAAAAATTTATAACTTCAGGCTCAAACTGCCAGCCGCTTGTGTCGGGCATGTTTTGCATTTTTATATTTTGCCATTCCAAAACTACAGGGCGGTTTTTATTTGTTCCAAGAAAAGCACTTAAGCTGTTAGCCTCAACTTCACGCTTAGTTAAAGCCTCAGCAAAAATATAGCCTCTCCGAGAAGCTCCTTCGGTCTTAATCGAAAGTCTAACAGGAGTTCCAGAGAGAGCTTTATCGCTTGCTTCTTCTATTGCTCTTTGAAGGACTGCGGCAGGAGGCTCGAAATAATGTGAAAGTTTCGGAATAGATACTCCTGCCATAAGTCCCATAATCGTAAGCACTAAAAGAATTTCAATTAAAGTAAAGCCTTTACGCTTCATTAAAATTTATTCTTAATCGTTATTCGTAATATCGGCGTTGACACCTTCGCCGCCTTCTTCGCCGTCAGGGCCGTAGCTGATAATGACGGGCTGTCCATTCTGATTACGATAGACATAAGGATTTCCCCAAGGGTCTTCAGGAACTTTTTTCATGTAGCCGCCTGCCTGATAGCGTCGCGGAACAGGTGAAGTCGTAGGAGCAGTAACAAGAGCGTCTAAGCCTTGCTGAGTGCTTGGATAAAAGCCGTTATGTAAATGATACATTTGAAGGGTCTGCTCAATCTGGCCGATCTGAGTTCTTGCGGCTGTACGCTGAGCTTCTGAAACGTTGCTGCCGATGTTAGGAACGACGAGAGCCGCCAATAATCCTAAAATGACAACGACGACCATTATTTCAATTAAAGTAAAGCCTGAACGTCTGCGTGCGAAAATTTTTTTATTTTTATTCATGAATATTCAAATCCTCCTGAAAAAATTATCGTTATTATATTACAGTTAATTTAGCTAAGAATTTTTATATTCTTGCGACGCCGGATTTTCTTGCTGCTTCAGCGACGGCTTTTGCGACAGCTTGGCCTACTCTCGGATCGAAAGCTGCAGGAATAATATAATCAGGGCTTAATTTCTCAGGTTCAACAAGGCTTGCAAGGGCGTTAGAGGCAGCGACTTTCATTTCCTCGTTAATGTCGCTTGCTCGAACGTCAAAGACTCCTCTAAAAATTCCCGGAAACGCAAGAACATTATTAATCTGATTTGGATAATCGCTGCGACCTGTAGAAATTATTTTTGCTCCGGCGGCCTTAGCATCGTCAGGGAAGATTTCAGGCGTAGGGTTAGCGCAGGCGAAAATAATCGGGTCTTTAGCCATCGAACGGACCATATCTTGAGTTACTGAGCCGGGAGCAGAAACTCCGATAAAAACGTCCGCGCCTTTCATTGAATCAGCTAGCGAACCTTTGAGATTTTCAGGATTAGTAATTTCGGCCATTTCGTTTTTAATCCAGTTCATGCCTTTCTCACGGCCTTTATAAATTATTCCTGTTCTATCGCAGAGAGTAATATTTTTGACACCTGCTGAGATTAATAATTTAGTGATTGCGATCGCAGCAGCTCCTGCACCGTTGACGGCGATTTTAATTTCGCTGAGTTTTTTATCAACGACTTTCAAAGCGTTCATTAGACCAGCAAGCGTTATAACGGCTGTCCCGTGTTGATCATCATGGAAAATCGGAATGTCGCAACGTTCTTTTAATTTTCTTTCAATTTCAAAGCAGCGAGGCGCGGCAATATCTTCAAGATTAATTCCTCCGAATGAGCCGGAGATGTTATAGACAGTATCGACAAATTCATCGACGTCTTTTGTTTTGACACAGAGCGGGAATGCGTCAACGCCTCCGAAGGCTTTGAATAAAACGCATTTGCCTTCCATGACTGGCATACCGGCTTCAGGTCCGATGTCGCCAAGCCCAAGAACTGCGCTTCCGTCAGTAACGACTAGGCAAAGATTATGACGTCGTGTTAAATCATAGCTTTTATTAATGTCCTTTTGAATTTCGAGACAAGGCTGAGCAACACCGGGAGTATAAGCGAGCGATAAATCTTCTTTTGTTGCTACAGGAACTGTTGAAATGACTTCGATTTTTCCTTTCCATTGTTCATGAAGTCTTAAAGATTCTTTTGCGTAATCCATGAGTATAAATATCCCCTAAATGTAAAGTAAAAAACATGCAATTTTTTCAATTATACACGAACAACTAATCCCGTATGTCAAAACGAGAAACAGTGGTTTTATTAATAAAGCTCGTACAGGCTCTTAGTGAACTTGATACGAGCTGTTGCGGATCTAATCCGCGCTATGTTCCAACGTATTATTGATTTTTATCGCAAGCGATTGAGGAAAATTTTCTTTACGTGCTCAAAAAATAATCCTAAAATTAGCATTGCGATTCCTATTAACGTGAAGCCCCAAGCCTTAGGCATGTATCCGAATAAATGATCGAAAAAATATCTCGCTACTAAAAGCGTGCAGAAAATTATTCCGGGTGCAACAAGTCCGCGATAAATATTTAGCAGCATCATCAATGCTACAAATATTGCCGTAGCTACGGGCCAAAAATTTTTCCCGGCAATGCCAAATATTTCTATCGCGAAAATTTCGCCTCGCCAAAATTCTGACCACGTTAATAAAAGGCCAAAAAGTCCAAGCATTAAGACCCCGAAAATTTGCGAGTCATGCCAGCGTGAAATTAAAGAAAGCACAGCTCCGGCTAAAACTAAAATTATTAATGTCCACGTTCCGCCGAAGCATAAACTCATTCGAGAAGCTAATAATAAAAGCGTCAAGAACATATTAACGCTGAAAATTACGCGATCATTAACGAGCCGCCACGCACACCACAACGCAATTATTAAAGCAAAAGCATTCCACGGAGCAAAAAATTCTAAAATCGAAATTCGAGATAAATTCGCAAATTCAAGAGCAAATAAATCTATAGCTTCGATAACGTTCAGATATAGAAATGAAAGGACCTGTGCAAGATATATCTGACATTCGTCCCGTGCCGCGAAGCCCGAAATTAAAACTTGAATTATCCACCAGCCTGTTATCGTTTCCCATGCTAATTTTATGTTATACATTCGAGTTATTAAAAAAATTCCTGAGCCGAATATCACGCTTGCAAGCAAATAAAACGCCCGTCCTGCTTTCGTTCTCGACATTCCAAAGTAAGCATAAGCCGCCATCGACGCAAGCCAAGCCGCAGCTATTACGCAGACTCTAAAAATCTTCGGAAGTTCATGCCAATGAGCAGCTATAAAACTCACTGCTCCAAGACCTAATAAAATTCCTCCGGCTATGAAGAAAATTAATCTTAAATTTCGAGTCTTGATTTCATAGAGCGACAAAATTTCTTTGCCTTGTTCCGGCGTAATTAAATTTAATTCGAGCCAGCTTGAAATTTCGCCGCTTAAAAATTCAATTTCTTTCGAAGATAGCTTTTTCATTTTTTAGTTCCTACCTCCTACTTCCTAACTCCTACTTGCTTTTTAACTCACCCTGCTTCCAAGCGGAATATCTTTTTCAGGCGTGAGCAGCGTTAATTGTTCGGAGACTCCGTCTTTCTTGATGCTTGCACACAAAATCATTCCGTTGCTTTCGACGCCGCAAAGTTTAACGGGCTTCAAGTTCGTAACGAGAATTATATTTTTACCTGTTAATTCTTCGGGCGTGAAAAATGCTTTTATTCCTGAACATACCGTGCGCTTCTCGTAGCCTAAATCGACATCGAGCTTATATAATTTTTTCGATCGCGGAATTTCCTCTACGTTGATAATCTTTGCGACTCTCATTTCGACAGTCTTGAAATCGTCGATTGAAATTTCCGCTTCGTGTTCGATTGCAGGTGCTTCAGTTTTTACTTCTTCCATTTTCTTTTTCTCCTTTTCTTCCTGAGCTTTTTTCCATTCGTTGATGTCAATTCGCGGGAACAAAACTTCAGCTTTTTTGATCTCAGTTCCTGAACCTTCGCCCCATTTGAAATTTTCATAAGAAAGTTTTTCATTTTCATCGAGGCCAAGCTGGGCACGAATTTTTCTCGCTGTGTCGGGCATTGTCGGAGCAATTAACAGAGCTGAAAATCTCAAAGCCTCGTAGAGATTTAATAAAACAAAATTTAATCTCTCGGCCTGCGATTCGTCTTTTGCTAATTTCCAAGGGGTTGTCTCGTCAATGAATTTATTTGCGCGGCTTATAAATTCCCAAATAATTTTTAAGGCGTCATCAAAAGCAAAATTATTCATGGCTTCGTCGACTCTATCTAAGATATTTTCTGCCATAGAGCTTAATTCAGATTCGCCATTAACACATTCAGGAACAACGCCGCCGCGATAACTCTTAATCATCTGAAGAGTGCGGTTTAATAAATTTCCTAAATCATTAGCTAAATCGCTGTTAATTCTTCCGACGAGAGCAAGCTCAGAAAAATCTCCATCGTTGCCAAAGGGAACTTCACGCAGCAAGAAATATCTGAACGGATCAAGGCCGTATTCTTTTACCATTTTGAAAGGGTCAATGACATTGCCGCGAGTCTTGCTCATCTTTTCGCCGTTGTAAGTCCACCAGCCGTGAGCGATAACCTCGACAGGCAGATTAATTCCGAGAGCTATTAACATCAAAGGCCATATAACGCAGTGAAATCTTATAATATCCTTGCCGACCATATGACGAACATGCGGCCAATAATGCGCGAATTTTTCAGGGGCATCAAGATAACCTACCGCCGCAGCGTAATTAATCAGAGCGTCGAACCAAACATAGATAACATGTTTCTCATCGCCCGGCACAGGTATTCCCCATTTAAGACTCGTTCGAGAGACGGATTGATCTTTAACGCCGCCTTTTAAGAAGCTCATGATTTCGTTATAACGAACGCGAGGCATGACGGCTTTTACATGTTCTTCATAAAATTTTATGAGCTCAGGAACATATTTTGAAGCCTTAAAGAAATAACTTTCTTCTTCCATTATAGTTAAAGGCCGTCCGCAGTCGGGACAAGTTTTGTTTTTGCCCATAGCGTTTTCAGGAACATAAGTCTCGCAAGGCACGCAATAATAACCTGAGTAAGTTCCTTTATAAATGTCGCCTTGATCGATTAACTTTTTGAAAATGGCTTGAACGACTTTAATATGACGTTCTTCAGTCGTGCGAATAAAATCATCGTTGCTGATGTTCAAAACGTCCCATAAATTTTTGAAATTCAAATGAATTTTATCGACAAGTTCTTGAGGCGTTATGCCCTTACTTTCAGCAGCAGTTTGAATTTTTTGGCCGTGCTCGTCAGTGCCTGTTAAAAAATGAACGTCATAACCCTTCATTCTTTTGTAACGTGAAATTACGTCGCAGGCGATAGTCGTGTAAGCGTGGCCGATGTGCGGAATGTCATTGACATAATAAATCGGCGTAGTTATATAAAAAATTTTATCGTCATTCATGAAAAATTAAAATCTCCTGTTAAAAATTTTATTTAATTAAAATGATAACACGGCTATGAAGGCTTATGTTAGATTTTATTTCATCATTTTTTCTGCCCATCGACATGCATGAATGTAATGCCTTAGAGCCAATTTTTATCAAAATTCACTTTCTTCCGAGTATTATGTTTCGTGAAACTATCTTCATGTGTTTTTATCTCCTATACAGTCTAAATCCAATAGAGGCTAAGCGAAGCCTTGACAATTTTATCTTTTTTATTATAATTCAAAAAGTTTGCTGGGGATATAGCTCAGTTGGGAGAGCGCTTGAATGGCATTCAAGAGGTCAGGGGTTCGAATCCCCTTATCTCCACCATTTGTTGTCTTCATCAGTGTTTATCCCGATTTTATCTATGATTTTTCATTCAAACCGTAACTAAAACCGTAGATAATTCTTTCGCTTGATTTTTATCTACGGTCGCATTAGCTAAATCCTTTCACCGTGTGCGTTTATGTGTTTCGTTACCTTCTCTTTCTTTGTCTGTGTGTTCTGTGTGTTTGGAAAATAATTTATCAATCGCAAACATTGCCAAACTATGCAAAACCCACATAAGAAGAAGACACGTGCAGAAAAGAAAGGTTTTAGATATAAAATTCCATACGCGTAACAACGTCCCATTTTCATACCATTCAGTCAATAGTTCTAAAACTATCAGAAGACCATAAATAGAACTTGCGGCTATCCCCATAACATTAAAAAACTTCACGACTTTTTCCAAAAACTTATTGCTCATAGTTACTCCTTTATAGAAAGAAAAAAGCAAATAACAAAACAACAAGGTGTGAAATAAATATTCTGACATTCAACGCCTCCTGATATAATTTACTCACGTTTAGAATATCAAAAATTTATTTTTAATCCTTGCTCCTCACGCGTTGTATTCATTTTTATTCCCTATTCCGCCTAAAATTTTTTGTAACACACCTCCTTGCGTTTTTTCAGCTGTCGAATTTGTCTCCGCGCCCGTGATAGCCTCCGTTGCCATGCGCAACATCATCAAGGCGGCGGCTTTCTCCTGTTCACTTCCTAATTTTGCCGCCCGTTTGGCGTTCTCTACGATATTCCCCCAATAGCCTAAATCTAAATATTCCGGCGTTTTATTTTCTCCAACGCTATTACTAATTAGGAAGACTTACTTGTGGCGTTTCCGGCGGCGCGTCGTCGGTCAAGTCGTGGTTCCCTGTTCGCGAACTTTTATAGCTTGGATACAGTTAGCAACTATCTCATCGTGCTTATTAGTTTTCTCATTTTTAGAAGTCTGTTGTTGAATGTTGTTGTTACGCTGTTTAATAGTATCTATTATATTTCTTACTGCTGTAGCCGTTTCAGAGGCATTAAACCTAAATAGAGTATTTGAAACTCGGTTTATTGCTCTCCACATATACGGCGTGAAATATTTTTGAGACGCAATACTTCGTTTTCTAGGATTTATAGAATATTGACGATTTTGACAGAATATTAAGTCTTTACTTTCCATAAACTTCAGGAATTTTTCAATGTTAGGTCGTCCATTTCTTGTTTCAAATGTCCAATCGAATAACGGCGCATTTCCCCAATATTCATTCAGCACTTCGAGTAAAAGCATTTGCCATTCCAGCTTTGTTCGAGAAATTCTATTTTCCAATTCAATAAAACGGAAAACAATTCCAACTACAGCACCTGTATCAGCAACGGGCATTTTAACGAGACCATCGGGAAGCTGATAACGCCCCATGTGTGAACGCAAATTACCTAAAGAAGGATTATTAGACATAATTTTAATTTTTCTCCTTATACTACTAAACAGAGTGCATCGCCTGTGTTTTTCCCATAGCTAATAATCCGAAAGCAGAATTTAAGAAATTTTCAACAGAAGAAATCTCATTCAAATTTCCTCTATTTGCTATTGTTTGAATATTTCCTAAGAAATTTCCCCAATATGAAACATCATTTGATATTTTTAGCGAATTTGTATGTTCATCATGCCTACCTACGGTATGCTCATTTGATGAAATATTAGCCGTATCTTCTATAAGTTCTGTAGAATCCACATTCAAAATAGTAGCTAATTTACGAATATTGTCAGATTTTAAGTTAGCTTTTTGATTTTCCCAACGCCAAACAGTGTTGCGTTGTACGTCCATTTTTTCTGCCAATTCTTCCTGCGTTAATCCTGCCCTTTCGCGTAACTCCTTGATTTTTTCTCCTAACTTCACTTTTATCACCTCGCTACGTTAGTGTAGCATTTTCATTTTTTTTATTCAAGCACATTAACGTAGCTAACGAGCAACAAGTTTGCAACAAAATTTTTATTTACTACTTGACAGCTACATATAAGTTGCTATAATTATGTTGCTTTTGAGAGAAGAGAGAACAAGTTTATTGAAAATCAATCGACAATGCCACGCAAGGCGGCGTGAGTTCACGAAGCAAGAAAAGCAGGCGCACATACAAGGCAACACTTGAGCCTCCCGCAAGGGTTGTAATAAAAGCTCTCGAAATGCGGCAAGTCCGAAGCCAACAATTTTAATGTGAAAGGAGATATTCCTTTCGTGAATTTATGTTTTCGATTACTCAGATATTCCAAGCGGCGGCGGGCAAAGTTTCACGGAGAGAGCAATTTTTAGAAAGTAGGTAATGGTATGTATTCATATGACATATCTATTCGTGGAAGACACGCTGAAGACCCTATTTTAGATATGAGGATTCAAAGTGGGGGCAATGCGGCGTTTGAAGCACTAACCGCTATTGCCCATGAATTAAGTGTTGCTGTCGATAAGATACAGAAAATCAGCTTTTCGCAGGAACAGGTGTAAGTAACAGTACAGTTCGGCACTTATTGCAGTAGATTTCAGCCATTTGCAACGAATCCGAAATTGGATTTCTCTCAGCTGGCGGAATATCAACTAACTGCCATTCGTAAAAGTCAACCGCTTTACAGTGGGGACAGTATGTTCTTATGGGTGCCATTTTCATCACTCCCTTCGTTATGGAATATTCATTAATTTTAGCAGGGGAGATTTTTCAAAAGGTCGAAACGGCGGATTTTCAAAAAGTCTTTCAACTTGTGGGGTAACACGAAGGGCTTTAAGGGAAATTCTCGCCGTCTGCTGATTAAGTCAGTACTGACGAGACCGGCAAAATTTTTCAGAAAGAAGGAATTTTTCATAATGTTTTCAACTGAAAACATAACGCGCACGGTAACCGCTGAGGAAATCAGCACTTGGAAAGTTCAGGAGCTTAAAAACTTCTGCAAAGAACACAAAATCAAAGGCTACAGCAAGCTCCGAAAAACAGAGTTAATCGCTCTGGTAACGGATTTTGTAAAAACTCACGATGAGGCAAAAACAGAGACAAAATCTCAGCTTTCAGTCAAGCCCGCGCCTCTCACGGAGAAATTCGCTAAAACGGCTGTACCAGGCATGAGTGAATATGTCAAGCGCAAGAAATTAGCCGAAGAAAAGGAATATTTGCGATGCTGGCGGTCTTACTTACTCTCACTAAAAGCGGCAAGACGGGCGAATTAGAGGCCGAAATTGACAAAGTTTTAAGGAACATTGAGCTTTGTGAACGGCGGATTGCCGGGCTTGAAAAACGAGCGGCAAAAATCGAATTTTCGGAGGCTGTGGCTTCGGCGGCAAATTACACGGAGAGTTTACGGCTTGCATTCATCGCAAAAAAACATAGAAAGGCGGCGTAATTATTATGGTTAAGGAAACTTTTTCGGCAATCAGCGAATTAAGGGTGTTAAGGGCGAATATCGACGAACGTATCAGGGAGCTGCGCGAGAAAGACGGCGTCGACGAGTGTGTAAAGTTTTCTGTGTATAGGCACAATTTATTTCAGTATTTATAAGGATTCCTTTTCGTCCATACACAGTTTATTGTACAGGCTCTTTCTTCTGCTTCACAGGACAAAGATTGAGAAATCCGATATAATTTCTAACAATTTCGTGTCGGGTATTATTATCGTAATTTCCTTGCTCGATACGGCCTAAAGTAGTCTCAGAAATCTTTAACTTCTCGGAGACTTTCCTTTGCGATAGTCCCCGCTGTTCACGGAGGACACGCAAATCTCTCACTCTAATTAACCCCATGCTCAAACGCCCATTCCCAACGCGACGTAGTCATAGTCCTCACGGATAGGGTCAAGAGCGACATCGTAAGGCTCAAACGGCTCGCCGTCGTCGTCTTCTGCAAGGCTTGAATAATCCTCGTAGTTGTGTAGTTCGTCTTCAGAGTTGTTGAACTTGTTACGCCAAAATCTGTAGCGGTCTTTTGCCATTTTTTCAAAGTCGTCTAACTTAAAGACGATTTCATCAATAATCTTGCTGTCGTCTTCGTTTTTCGTCAGAAGCGCATAGGGTAAATCCTCAATAGCACTGATTGCCTGTCTCAATTGGCCAATGCCGCGTTCCCAAAAAAAGGCCATTTTGTCGGCTTCTATATATTGCTCATAAAGCTCGTCGTACTCTTTTTCTGTCAT
>JAFVEW010000137.1 GCA_017475805.1 Synergistaceae bacterium
CCAGAGTTTTTTAATCGCCGCTAATTTAGCTATCGTTGTAGTTTTTCCGACGCCTGTAGGGCCGATTAACATAACTTTTTTTCCGCCGAATGCGTCTCCGCCGTTGTCGCCTGCACATTCGATTCGAGAGGCGAGCCATTTCGTGAATGAAAATTTGCGGTTATTTTTATCTTTCGATTTCATAATTGAATAATCGGCCAAGAGCTTGCGGATATATTTTTCTTCGACTTCAGCGGCGCGTAATCTTTCCTCAATCTCGGCATTTTCAGACATAGGCATACCGGATTGAAATCCCTGATTAATATTATTATTTCTAAGCGGCGCGGACATGTTCATATTATTATTCATATTCATGGTCTCGACGGCCGTTAATCTTTGAAGTAAAAAGTCTATTCTGTCAGCTAAAGCTCCGACTTGTTCTTTTAAGACTTTGGCATCATTATTGCTCATGCTTTCAGGCTGAGACTCTTGCGGAACTTGTTGAACAGGCTGCTGAGTATCAGCTCGTCGCGGCGTAGGAATTTGAGGTTCAGGAGCTAACATCTCTTGAGGTTGAACGAGAGGCGCAGGCTTTGTAGTCAATCCGTAAGCGTTGCGGAGACCTTCAGGAGAAATTTTCACGTTTTCAGTCAAATAACCTTCGTCGCCAAGTTCAGTAGCAGGCGGCAAAAGAGGCTGAGCAGGCGCAGGAGTCGTGGGAATGCTTCCGCGCTCTTTGAGGTCTAAAAGTTTTTGAAACGCAATTAAATTTTCGCGTCTCGTATCATCGTCCATCGTTGAAATACTCGAGGACGCTCCAGAAAGATTATTCTGACGCTTCATAGGCTGAGGCTTGGGCGTATCATCTTCAAGAATACCAGCCGTAACACGCAAAACAGAACGCTGAAAAAGTCCTAAGACTCCTCCTTCTTTAACAACGCTAGTAGAAAGAATAACGGCATCGCGCCCTAAACGCTCTGAAGCAAGGCGGAAAGCCTCCGACTCATCTTTTGCCGTAAAAGTTATCTGATTAGTTACTCTCATGATTTATTTATTCCACCATTCCGGCAGTCCTAATTTGAACGCCATGAACTATCTCATTATACGATACCACGAAAATATTTGTTATTGAGCCTTCTATTAATCTTCGCACGATTAAACGAACATCAGGGTGAACAAGCAGGACGGGCGGAAGATTTTTCATAACTAATTCGTCCATTGCCTTTGAAATTGCTGAAATCATTTTTTGAACTTCACGAGGATCTAAATTTAACTGCCAGCCTCGCGTTAAATCGCCGTCGACTCCGGCCATAATTTTTTGTTCCCAGTTCGGCGAGAGTGTAAACGCTGTGATAACTCCGTCGACGCCCTGAATTTTTAATGAAATCAAACGCGCTAAAGATTCTCTTGCCCGTTCAGTCAAAAAGTCAACGCTTCGGGACATTTTGCCATAGTCGGCTAAGGCTTCAAAAATCGTTACTAAATCTCTAATCGGGATTTGCTCACGGATTAAATTTTGCAAGACTTTTTGAATTTCTCCAAGCGTCAACGAAGCTAATAATTCACTGACGACCGCCGGAGCATTTTCTTTGACCATGTCTGTTAATTTTTGAACTTCCTGACGAGTTAATAACTCCGCGCCGTTCTTTCTGATTACTTCTGATAAATGCGTCGCTAAAACTGAAGGAGCATCAACGACCGTGTAGCCCATAGCTTCAGCTTTGTCGCGTAAATCAGGAGAAATCCATAAGGCTGGAAGTCCGAACGCAGGTTCTTTTGTCGGAACGCCGATTAAATCTTCTTCGACGCCGCCGGTATTCATGGCTAAATAATGATCAGGCAAAAGTTCTCCGCGCCCTGCTTCTGCTCCTTTGACGCGCAAAATATATTCTGTAGGTTTAATTTGAATATTATCTCTAATTCTAATCGGCGGGACTACTATTCCCATTTCGAGAGCCATTTGCTTCCTGATAGTTCCGATTCTGTCTAACATGTCGCCGCCCTGAGCTGGATCGATTAACGGGATTATAGCGTAACCGATTTCAGCTTCCATAGGCTCGACGGTTAATAATTTCATGACGTCATCAGGCGAAACCGGCTCGGCCTTAGGCTGTTCTCCTGCGGGTGCTCCGGCTGTAGCTGCTGCTCCTGCTCCGGGTGATGAAGGTGCTGCTCCCGGTGCTGTGGCTGTTGCCGCTTGTTCTTCGGCTTCGATTGCTTGAACGTTAGCTTCACGGCTGACTGTATAACCAAGCGCGCCCATCAAGAACGACAAAGCCATGAAAGGTACAGTCGGCAAGCCCGGAATTAATCCCAAGCTCATTAACATTGCCGCCGCCATGTATAAAGGTCGAGGATATTTCGTGAAAGAATTTATTAAATCAGGGCCAAGCTCTGACGATGCCGCCGCTCTCGTAACGATGACGCCCATAGCCGTCGACATTAAAAGCGCAGGAATTTGTCCGACTAATCCGTCGCCGACAGTGAGCAAACTATAATGAGCTGCTGCTCCTGCCGCGTCCATTCCGCGCATAAAAATTCCTATTGAAAGTCCGCCGATTATGTTTATTGTCGTGATTATTAAACCTGCTATAGCGTCGCCTTTAACAAATTTCGAGGCACCGTCCATAGCTCCGTAAAAATCTGCTTCTCTTTGAATATCTTGACGCCGCTGCTTTGCTCCCTGTTCGTCAATAAGACCTGAATTTAAGTCAGCGTCGATCGACATTTGTTTACCTGGCATAGCGTCGAGAGTGAATCTTGCCGCAACTTCTGCGACTCTTTCTGCGCCTTTCGTGATGACTAACATTTGAATAATAACAAGAATCAAGAACATTATGATTCCGACGACATAATTTCCGCCGACGACGAAATTTCCAAACGCGCTGATTAATTCGCCGGCGTTTCCGTAAAGCAAAATTAATCGCGTCGTTGAAACGTTCAAAGAAAGCCTGAACAATGTCGAAATTAAAAGTAAAGTCGGAAAAATAGAAAGGTCTAAGGCGCGTTTAACATAAAAAGTTACGAGCAGCGTAACGACTCCGAGAGTTATATTCATGGCCAGGAGTAAATCTATAAGCCATGTCGGCAGCGGAATAATCATCATTATAATTATGAGTACCATTAAAAGAGCTACGCCGATATCGGAATAGCTTTGAACTTTTTTTCGCATTGTGGTACTCGCTGCTGCCAGCGGGGCTCCCGTCTCAGGCAAAACAAAATCCCCCGTTCGTTAAAATAAAAAAATTTTCTCTGTATTTTACACGAAAAATAAAAATAATTCTTTAATTCGCGTCATGAAAAAATATTGAACGAAATTTCATTTTTGATGATATAATTCTTTATAAGAAATTTCTCGGCATGAGTCGGGAAATTATTTTTTTCAGCTACATTTTCAGCTACAAAAAATTTAATTTTAATTAGTGCTCATAAATTCTTACAGAAAAAATTTTGAAATTAGAATCACGATTGATTTTTTTATGATTCGCTCTCGAATCGATGAAATAAAATTTTATTTTTCATTCTTAACGTCTAATTCTTAACTACTAATTCTTAAAAATGCTATATAATTTTCATGAAAAAATTAAATCGTCAGGGATAAAAATCTAAAAATGGAAAACAGAAATTATATTTTACAAATTTTATTATTCGCGGGCTTATGCTTGGCTCTTTGCGGCGGAGTTTGGTTCGGGATTCACACGCTCGAAGAATATCGCGAAGAATACGACACTATGGTGAGTGAGCGCGACAACTTTGAAGGGATCATGGAAAATCTCCGCACTAAAAATCGAACGCTTCAAGCAATCCATAAAGTTAATTTAAGCGACGTTCAAATGGTGAAAAAGGGCAGAGAAAACGAATTTTATTCTGAAGTTCGCCGTCTTATAGATAAAAACGAAATTAATATGGTCTCAATGAAAAATGATGAGCCGAGCGTTTTTAATTTAAGTCTTAGGGGCGATTATTACGCTCTGATTAATTTGTTTGCGGATTGGCGTGAAATGCCTTTTGCCTCACGAATAACAGAACTTAAAATCAAACGAGATGCTCTTTTACCATCGGATTTCGTTGATGCTGAGCTTACGCTGGAGGCTTGGATATCGCAATGAGTTTCATAAACGGATTTTCAGACTTTTGGGAAATTTTAACGGGCGTCATTGATGATAACAAGGCGAAAATTATACGTTTTACGTGTTTTATGTTGCTTGCTATCGGAATAGGCTGGGCGGCTTTTAGCTATTTTCGCGCAGGTTTACTTTCTAACACTGATGTCAACGCGTTAAATCAACCGCATTACGTTCCCGAAGACGACGGCCGGGCTTTGAAGCGCATGGCTGACTTAGCTCAAACTGTTCAAGATATGCGGCATGGCGGCAACGCAATTGCAGAAGCAATAGCAATCGCTCACTCGAGGCCTTTCAATGTCAGCGGAACGCCTGTTAAAGAAGTTGATTCAAATTTAGCGTTGTCATTCGATTCTCAACCTCAAACAACTGAAGAAGAACAAACTGAAATTTTTGTCCGTGCAATCATGATGGCAGGAAAAACTCGCGCAGCTGTCCTTGATGTCGGTGATTTCAAAGGGCATATGGTTAGAACGGGAACAGTTTTACCGAACGGACTCGGAAGAATCACAAATATAACTAAAAATAAAGTCGTTATTCGCCGCGACAGAAGAAATTATGAGTATATAGTAGAAAAAATGGAAACAGATTTAGAAAGACAACTTGCGGGCAAAAATCCTAAACCTGCAGGCGCGAAAACTTCAAGACCAGGTCAAGCTCAAATGGGTGTCGAGCAATTTGTTTTTGAAGGCACTGTCCCTGAAAATAGTCCTTTAACTACGAGCGTAAAAGAAGAAGAACTTAAAAAGTAAGAAAATGTATTCCGCTGTTTCGGTATATGTTGGAGTTGCCTTACGTGTTTCTTGAAATTGATTTCCCATGATGTTTATTTTTTATCTATTTTTATTTGGTATCACCATAATCTTAAAATCTGATATACTCACTGAAAATATTTTTATTTAAGGAGCGTGTATCTTCAAGTTGAACGTAAATATGCCTGTATTAAAAATAGGAAAATATCAGCCTCGCTACCCTTTAATTCAAGGCGGAATGGGCGTCGATATTTCAGGCTCAAACTTGGCCGGACATGTTGCTAAGTTCGGTGCAATCGGAACTATCGCGAGCGTAGGTCTTGCTCATGACTCGCCTTATTTTGTAATTGAAAAACATAATTATTTTGATGCTAACGAAATCGTTGTGAAAGAAGCCGTCGCAAAAGCTAAAAGTATTGCAGGTCCTGATGGAATTATAGCTGTAAATTGCATGGTAGCTTTAACTGATTATGATAGACAAGTCCGGGCTTCGGCTGAAGGCGGTGCAAATATAATTATCTCAGGTGCAGGCTTGCCTTTAAGACTTCCCGACTATACAAAAGATTTTCCTGATGTTGCTTTAGTTCCTATTGTAAGCTCTGCTAAGGCCGCAAGTTTAATAACCCGCCATTGGGAGAAAAAATATAATCGTCAGCCTGATGCTTTTGTAGTTGAAGAACCAGCCACAGCCGGAGGACATTTAGGAGCTATGACGATCGAACAAGTTTATGATCCTGCTTTAAGACTTGAAAAAGCTGTGCCAGATGTTGTGAATTTTGTTGAAAATGAAATGAAAAGCGACATTCCCGTAATCGCTGCCGGCGGAATTTGGGATAAAAACGATATTGAAAGAGCATTTTCACTCGGAGCTAAAGGCGTTCAAATGGGAACGAGATTTGCCTGTACTTACGAGGGCGACGCCTCGGACAGATTCAAACAGGCTTATATTGACGCTAAAGAAGAAGACGTCGTTTTAATCCACAGCCCCGCAGGTTTGCCAGGCCGCGCAATAAAAAATCCTTTTGTTGCAAAATATTTAGAAGGTGAAGTCGAAAGTAAACCTTGCTTTGCTAATTGTTTATCACATTGCCGTTATAGAAAGACTCGCGAAACTTTCTGCATTGCAGCAGCCTTAGTCGATGCTCAAGCAGGAAACTGGGAAACGGGTTTATTTTTCTGCGGAAGCAACGTCGTTAAAGCCAATAAAATTGAACACGTCGAAGATATTATCAACGAATTATTTAATTAAATAAAAAAGAGTTAGGGAGTTTTTTCATCATTTATACTTCCTAACTCATAATTCCTACTTGTTTTTTAGAATCCTATATTAAATAAATTATCGATTAATTGCTGCTTAAACTGGTCGCTAGTAGACTCTTCCTCGATACTTTCGTCGCCTTTACCCACTGGAATTTTCAGATTTAATTTGAACTGAGTATCATCTTTCTGCTGTTCTTGGTCTTTATTCAGCATGTCTATTGGCAGGAAATCTTCAATAGGTTTTGTAATTTTTAAGTCCAAAAGCCTTAATTCATTCCACGAATTAGCAAGCCTGAACGAAACAGTCTGAAAATCCCTGCGCTTAACACCAAAGATTCGCCCCGCAGCGTCGCGCAAAACATTTTGAGCTAAATTGCCAGTCATATATTGAAAAACACCCTTCATTGCGCCTAATAGCTGATCTAAAATTTTTAAGTCAAACCTACCGTCGAAAAGTAAATTCAATCCTTTGCCGGGTATTCCTAATGAGCCGTTTATATGAACATAACGATATAAAGGTTCGTTCTTGTCTGCTGTCGCGCCTGTTCCGGGATTAAGGAATAAATCTTTGCCGTTCCAAAAGAAAGAGCCGCTGATATTTTCAAAACTAATTTTTTTCGTCGGCGTAACTTTGTCGATTATGCTCATCTTGTGAATATATCCCGGCGTAGTTGAAAATTTACCATTTGCGTAACTAGTAGGCATAACTCCGAAATTGCCTTTAATATTGGCTTCAGCGTTGGCTTTGCCAATTAACTCACCTTCGGGTAAAAATTTTCCGGCTAATTTACCAAAATCTAAATCTGAAATTTTAACTTTGCTTGTATAATTTTTTTTCGTTAAATCAACGTCAAGCCCTGTCTTAATTATTCCATCGCTTAGATAAGCATTGCCGTTTTTCATTTCGATTTTGTTTTTATCTTGCAAAAATACAATCGGCAGCGAAATATTTTTAATACTGATTTTATCCATTAATTTAATTTCTTTTGCGGTCGCGTTGATATTAATATTAGTATTAGGCTTTGTGCTTCCTGTTACGCTTACGTTTGCAAAACCTTTAGCCATGCCTGACATTGAAGGAATTTGAGTTTCAATCGCGCTGTTAATATCAAGAGGCTTTGTGTCAACACGATATGTAAAAATCCCGTCTTTTTGTTTAACGTCAATATCAACTTCAGGCTTGAATTTTTCAATTCGTGCTCCGGCGTTAATTTTATAGTGATTAGCTTCAGGCGAATTTAATTTTACGGCTATGTCGCGAATTTCATTATTCCCGTAAAAAATCGGACGAGTGATTTTTAATTCTCCTTCTGGCTTTGCTATCGTGCCTTTTACGCTTGCTGTAGCGTCAATAACTCCGTCAACAGGCGATGAACCCATAGCTTGAGCTAAGATTTTTTTGATATTGAGGTGTTTAAGATTAGCAGAGAAACTCACGGTGCTGTTCATGAAATTTTTTTGATTAATATTCAAAGAGCCTAAGCCTTTTATGTCTGAGCCGTTAATTTTAGTTTCTAACTTATTAAGCGAAATTTTTTTCATGTCGCCCTTAACGTCAATTAAGGCTTGAGGCATGTCAAGCAAATTTCCTGCCTTGACATTTTCAGCTCTAATAGTTGCATTTAAGATAAGATTTTTCAAATTGCCTTCAATATCTGCAGCCCCTGAAACTTTCCCTGAGACCGGCATGTTTTTATCTTGAAGGTTAAAAGCCTTAAGGGTCTCGGCTAAATTTATTCCGCGTGTTGAAAGAGCTAAATCAAAAGCTGGATTAGCTGTGTTTTTCAAATTAACATTACCGGCTAAATTTAATGCGCCGCCAGGAATATTAGCCTTTGCGTTCTTGATGTTTAGGAGATTATTAGCGTAACTAACGGGGAAGTCAATATTTCCGATTTTTAATTTATCATAGCCGACACCTTTAGCGTTAAGGACTGCATCGGCCTTGATACTTTCTATTTTATTGTAATTTCCTGAGGCGTTTGCGCTAAGATTATAAATTCCGAGCAAATTTAATTTTTTTAATTCGGGAACTATTCGCGGATCTAAATTTTCTGTTTTTAATGCGCTATTAAAATCGCCAGTATTTAGATTAACTTTACCGGAAGCCGTGATTAAGCCTTTGCTGCCAGCGGGGCTCCCGCCTAAATTCGCGCTGAAAGATTCTAAATTCGCAAGATTTTCATTAACGCTGTAATTTGCGTTTGCTTTTATGTTAGTCAAAGCAATTCCATTCGCGGCTAATTTCTCAGATGTTAAAGTCGTATCTAAATTTAAATTCTCATGAATTATTGTTCTGAGCGTTATTTTTCCTGAAGGATTTTTTACAGATTTTGCAGCTTCAGGTACGATATTTATCAGCGTCGGAACGTCAACATTAACGAGAGAAACTATAGCTTGCGGCTTAAAATCCTGTGTAACTTCACCGCGAGCGAATAACTTTCCGCCAAAAATCCTGCCCGTTACGTCAAGTTTGGGAGCTTGTTGTTTATCTAATTTTATTTTTGCCGCTAAATTCTCTAAAATTTTTATGCCCATTGCTGAAATCGACGGCATGTCGGCTTTAATGTCTGCACGTGTGTTTGAAAGAATATCACCGCTTGCGACTGTGTCTATATCAAAATCTATGTTGCCGCCCTCGCCTTTCAACTTTAATTCAGGCGCGAACATCGTTCCGATTTCAGTCAGCGAAATATTACGGGCTTGGCCGTTGGCTAAAATTTTCATGCTTGCAATGTCGGCTGATGCGCTTAAATTCAATTTTGCTGCCTGCGTTTTTAATGTTGCGTCAAGGAGGTTTAATACTTTTTCACCGTCCCATGAAAACGGCAGATTAAAACTCAAAGGAACGTCCATTATATTGGCCTGAGGCATTGCTAAAAATCCAGCGGCTTTTATAAAATCTCCGTTTTGTTCGGCTTTAACATCAGCATCAATTAAGCCTGAAACTTTAATATCTCCCTGCAATTCTTTAGGCACGAACTTTAATAACTCGTCGAGAGATAAGGATTTTAGTTTCAAATTTGCTTTCAACGGTTCAATATTTGCTGCTAAATTTCCTGTTGCCTGTCCTAAAAATAAATCCGACGAAATAATTTCAATCGGGTTAAAGTTTAAGACGGCGTTAGTTTTTACGGGAAAAATATTTTCACCGGAAATAATTTTTGAATCTAAAAGCAAATTTCCAGCCTCGTTAAGAGTCAAAGCGTCAAGTTCTAAATTTGAGTAAGGAGTTCCAAAATTTACATCTTTAATTTCAAGATTAAAAGGATTCAACGTAAATTTAACCGGCTCTTTTTCTTCTTTTTTATCTTCACTCTCATCAAAATGATCAACTAAGGCCATAACATTTTCTAAATCTGAACTAACGCCGCTGACATTAAGATTTTTTATGAAAGGCACGCCGTTAAGAATATTATCATCTGTGAGGCTTTTTAATATTAAATCCCAGTCTGGACTCACGGAAGCATAATTTAGCGTAAATAAATCTTCGTCGCCGGAGATTAATTTTAATTTTTCAACTGAAAAGCCGTTATGAACGGAGCCGTTAATATTTTCAATTTCTAATTTCAAAGGGTCAAGAAAAAAATTTCCTGCCCGTATTGCTAAAGGCTTCACGAGCCAAGAGCCTGTGTCGAACCAAAATAAAGCTGCTCCGACGGCAATTAAGACTAAACAAAGATATATAAAATATTTTATGAGCGAGCCGATAAATCGCACGTTAAATTCACTTCCATAAAAAATCACTTTCTAAAATTTCAATCAATCGTTAATTATACCTAATTTTTGATTTTATTCAGGCATAAATTCTAAAATTTCGGAGTTTTCGTTATTGCTGTCAAAGGAGGCTTCATTAAAATCAAACTTATTAATAACGGCCAAGATATTTTTATACTCTTCTAACATTGAAAAATTTTTGCTGCGGATTGTTTCTATGTCGTTGTTGTTGGCTGCTTGTTCTAACATGGCGCACTCGTTTGAAAAATTTATCGCGCCGATCATTTTTGAAGAGCTTTTAAGCGCGTGAATAACTATACCGTAATTTTCATAATCGCCGGCTTCAAAACTTTTCTGCAGAGAATTTATTTTTTCTTGAGAGCTTGAAATATATTCCTGCAATAATGTTTTATATAAAGCTTCATCATTTTGTGAATATATCAAAGCTGTTTCAACGTCAAAACCGTTTTCTTTCAAAATTGCAAAATCTCCGCCCGAAGCTGTTTCTGTTTCAATAGATTTTTCTTCAGATTTTATTATTTTTTCGTGAGGCAGATATTTCAAAAGCATTTTTTCAAGAGCTAATCCGTCAATCGGTTTCGTGAGGTAATCCGTAAAACCCTGTGATAAATATTTAGCCTTTGCTCCTATTACAGCGTCGGCAGTCAAACAAATTACAGGCACGCTTTCATTAAATTCCCGAATAAGTTTTAGTGCCTCCGTTCCGTCAATGCCCGGCATTCTCTGATCCATTAAAATTAAATCAAAATCATTCTCACGGGCTTTGGCTGCTCCTTCAGCACCGCTTTCAGCAGTTTCGATTTTTATTCTCGTATTTTTTAATAAGCCGACAGCTACAAGCAAATTAAATTTCGTATCGTCAACTATTAATATATGAGCGTCAGGAGCTGTGAATAATTCATGATAATGTTCAGCACCTTTAACACTATGTTCAATTTTTTCGCGGAAATTTCCTATTGGCTCACTCGAAATAATTTTCTGCGGTACTGTCAGTGTAAAAATTGAGCCTTTGCCGTATTCGCTCTCTACAGTGATACTGCCGCCCATCATTTCGCATAGCCGCTGAGTTATTGAAAGACCTAAGCCGCTTCCTTCGATTGTGCTGTTGTGCTGAAGGTCGAGCCTTTCAAAACGTTTGAAAAGTTTATCTATATCTTCGGACTTTATTCCTATGCCTGTATCTTTAACAGAAAATTTTAATGAAAGCATATCGCCCGGCGGTGAAGCGTCGGCTTTTTCGACTGAAAATTTCACGCTGCCTTTATCAGTATATTTCACGGCATTAGTCAAAAGATTCTGGAGCATTTCTCTTAAGCGTGTTTCGTCGCCTGAGTAAGAGTCAGGGAGAGTTTCATCAACGTCAATTTGAAAATCGAGTCCCTTAGCATTAGCTCTGAAAATAATCATGTTGCTAACGTCATTTAGAAGCGAACTTAATTTATAATTTTCTGTTACAAGCTCGATTTTTCCTGCTTCGATTTTAGAAAAGTCAAGAATGTCATTGATTAATGAAAGTAAATTATTGCCCGCGCTTTCGATATTTTTTGAATAAGAAACAATTTTTTCAAGTATTATTTGAAGTTCAGGATTTTCATGCGAAAATTCTAAAGCGTTCTGAGTTTCGCGGGTAAGCAGAGTGCTAATGCCAAGCACAGCATTCAGAGGCGTTCTGATTTCGTGAGACATACTCGCAAGAAATTCGCTTTTTGCCTGATTTGCCGCTTCGGCTTCGTTCTTTGCAGCTTCGATCGTTTTCTCGTATTTGAATTCTTTTAGAATATTCAGGTGATATTCTGACATTATATAAGCTGTGTGAAGTGAAACTACCATGTAGAGCCACGGGAAACGGTCTAAAAATAGCGGCGAATACCCATAGTCAGCAACAAAGGCTCTAAGAGGAGTCCAATACATAAGCATAAATAAAATAGTTACATAGCTTGAACATAAAATTCCAGCACGTACGCTGCAAACATAACATATTATGAGCGGAAAAACTATAGTCCAAACGGCAGCAAAACCGTTTCTTGCAAATAGAATTACGCTCGTACACAGTAACAGCGAAAGGATAATTGTGTATTTTACGGCTGCTTCACGGTTTTTCTTGATTGCTGATAAATAAAAAATTATTAGATTAAGAATAAAATAAATTACGCACCCCAATGCAAAACGCCACATAGGAGTAAAAATATTCTTAACGACACCAATAAATGCCGGAATTTCCATAATTAGAGAGAGAACGGCCATAGTTTTCAAATTCTGCCTGTACCGTTCGCCTTCATAAATAGAAATTCCGAGTATGCGCCAAAGTTCGACAAATCGCTTCATGTTAATTTGATTCCTTCATCTTATATTCTTTATCTTCGTCAATCATTTCGAGCATAATGTCCGCAAAAACCGGATCAAACTGCGTCCCCTTACCTTTTTCGATTTCCTTTCTCACAACATCTTGAGGAAGTACGTCTCTATAGCTTCGTCGGCTTGCCATAGCGTCATAAGCATCAGCTACTGCGATAAGGCGAGCTTGTTCGGGGATTTCACCGCCGATAAGCCCGTCAGGATAACCGCCGCCGGAATATTTTTCGTGATGCCACCTTGCACCGTAAGCAAGCGTCGGCATTTCTTTTATGCTCTCCAAGATACGAGCTCCTATAACTGGATGCTTCTTAATAAGTTCGTATTCTTCATCAGTGAGGCCGTCAGATTTTTTGATTATTGCGTCAGGCACTCCGATTTTGCCGACGTCATGCAGAAGTCCCATAACATAAATATCATTCTGCTGTTTTTCGTTATAACCGTAACGCCTTGCGATTTCTTTTGCATATTTTGCGACGCGTGCAGAGTGGCCGTTTGTGTAAATATCTTTTGCATCGATTGCAGCTGCCAAAGCCCATACGACGTGAATAAAAAGTTTATAATTTTCTTCGGTTTTCTTTGCGACTTCATTCTCAAGATTTTTCTGCAAGCGGACTAAATCTATGGTATGTCTGACTCTGAGCATTAAAACTTCGGGGATAAAAGGTTTTTTTATAAAATCCATAGCACCGAGTGAAAGAGCCATTGTTTCAGTTTCGCCGGATTCATCAGCCGTTAAAAAAATCACAGGAAGTTCGGAGGATGACTGCCGTTTTTCGTAAGCGCGAAGTTTTTTTAAAGTTTCAAAACCGTTCATGAGCGGCATTTTTATATCTAAAAGACATAAATCGGGAAATTCTTTATTTTCACTTTCAAGGCGAGGTAAAAAATCAAGCAAGGCTTGGCCTGACTTCAAGGCTGTAACGCGCATACCTTGTCTGCTTAAAATAGTGCCTGCCATTTTTAGATTTACTACATCATCGTCAACGATTAAAATCCAGTCCATTTTTTTATTTAGTTCCTACTTTCTAACTTGCTTTATTGCGTCTCGAAGAACAGCGGCGCGCTCAAAGTCTAAACGTTCGACTGCTTCCCACATTTCACGTTCGAGTTCAGGGATTGTCTTGTTCGGGACGGGCTTTTTGTTTTTGATACGCGCTGAAGATTTTTTGCCGCTCTCTTTTTCATATGCCTGCGAAAGTTCTGACGGCAATAAATCCGAAACATCTTTAATAATGCTTACGGGCGTAATGTTATGTTCTTGATTAAATTTTATTTGTTTCTCGCGCCGGCGTTTAGTTTCATTCACGGCCATGCTGATGCTGTCGGTGATTTCGTCAGCGTAGAGCAAAACTTTGCTGTTAATATTTCTTGCGGCACGTCCCATGATTTGTATCAAAGAACGATACGAACGCAAATAGCCTTCTCTGTCGGCGTCTAAAATTGCAACTAAACTGACTTCGGGCATGTCCATTCCTTCGCGCAATAAATTAATACCAACAAGGACATCAATTTTTCCTGCTCTTAAATCGCGAATTAACTCGGCGCGTTCAAAAGTGTTTAATTCAGAGTGAATATATTTAACTCTAAATTTTAATTCTTTTAGAAAATCGGCCAAGTCTTCCGAAGATTTTTTTGTTAAAGTTAAAACAAGCGAACGTTCATTATTGCTGACTTGATCGCGTAATTTATCGATTAAATCATCAATTTGAGTTTTTGCAGGTAAAATTTCGACTTCAGGGTCAGGGATTCCCGTCGGCCTAATAATTTGCTCTGCGATTAAATCAGAATTTTTTAATTCATATTCGCCAGGCGTTGCAGAAATAAAAATAGCTTGATTTAGTTTTGCTTCAAATTCGTGCCATTCAAGCGGCCTGTTGTCGAGACAAGAAGGCAATCTGAAACCGTTATCGACTAAAGATTTTTTTCGCGCTCTATCGCCGTTGAACATTGCACGGACTTGCGGCAAAGTTATATGAGACTCATCGACAACACACAAAAAATCTTCAGGGAAGAAATCAATTAAAGTTCCTGGAGGCTCGCCGTGTCTGCGTCCGTCAAGATAGACAGAATAATTTTCAATGCCTGAACAATATCCGGCTTCTTGCAACATTTCTAAATCATAAGCAGTTCGTGATTTAATTCTCTGAGCTTCAATTAATTTGCCGTTTGCCTCAAATTCTTTAGCAATTTGAGCAAGTTCTTTCTGAATTAAAGGCACGCTGCGTTCAATAGCGTCAGTTTGAGTAACGTAATGCTTTGCAGGATAAATCGAGGCTTCGTCAACTTTTTCAATAACATGACCCGTTAAAGGGTGAGTTAAATTAATTTCTTCGATTTCGTCATCAAAAAAAATAACGCGGATACAAATATCTTCTTCATAAGCCGGAAAAATCTCGACAGTGTCGCCGCGAACTCTAAATTTTCCGGGCTCTAAATTAAAATCGCTGCGTTCATAATAATTATTTACAAGCTGAGCTAAAAAATCACGCTGATCTATTTTTTGATTTACGTTAAAAGAAATAATAGCGTTTTCGTAATTTTCTTTTAAGCCTAAGCCGTAAATGCACGAGACACTTGCAACGATAATAACATCGCGGCGTTCAATTAATGCCTTCGTAGCTGAAAGTCTTAAGCGTTCAATTTTTTCGTTAATGCTCGCATCTTTTTCGATATAAGTATCACTCGAAGCTATATAAGCCTCAGGCTGATAATAATCATAATAGCTCACGAAATAACGCACGGCATTTTCAGGGAAAAAATTTTTGAACTCGCTGTAAAGCTGCGCGGCTAAAGTTTTATTATGAGCAAGAACTAAAGTCGGACGGTTTAATTTTGCGATGACGTTAGCGACAGTGAAAGTTTTTCCGCTGCCAGTAACGCCCATTAAAGTCTGAAAACGGTTTTTATTTTTAATGCTTTGCGTCAGAGCTTCAATAGCTTCGGGCTGGTCGCCTGCGGGAGGCCAATTTGAGTGAAGAACAAAATTCTTAGAATTAATCATCAGAAAATATTTGTCCGGGCAGTTTTAATTTGACTTTAGGCGGAAAATTTTTATCAAACTCATCGACTTTTGAAGCATCGACATAATAACCCTGAGGCGTGAAATAAATTCCTGTAACGTTATCAAGATAGCCCGGTATTAATTCTTTGCATAAAAAGAAAGACGAGTCGGCACCTTCAGGAAGGTCATGATACCTTATGCCGAATTTGCTTGAATAGTCAAAGCCGCTTTTGCCGTAAAAATCAATATTGCCTTCAAATAAAACCGCGCCGAAGCCTAACTCAGCAGCTTTTTCCAACGAATAATCCAATAAAAATTTTCCGCAGCCTTTTCGTTTAAGGTCAGGCGCAATACAGATCGGTCCCATTGTTAAAACAGGAATATTTTTTTCATCATCAGATTTAATTATAGTTTTCATGAACATGTTTTGGCCTATTAATTTGCCGCTATCTTTTAATTCCATTACAAAATCAAGTTCTTTTACAAAGTTTGGATCATTTCTCAAAACATGAATAACATAATGCTCATAGCAGCCTGGACGGTAAACATTCCAAAATGACTCTCTGATTAAATTTTCGACTTCTCTGTAATCTTTTTCTGTTTCTAAGCGAATGACGCAATTATCTTTTATTGTTAATGGCAATTTTTATTACCTCAATTATTTATTTTCTTTCAAAATTGCTAAATTCAGGCGGTGTATCAGGACTAACGAGTAAAAACACACGTTCTTTATCGCCGATTAAATTATATTGTTCGCGGGCTAAATGTTCGATGCCTTCAGGAGTTTTATAAAAGGCAGCTTTTTCTCGATAAATCCTGACAATTTCCTGTTTTCTTGCAAGTTCGGCTTCGCTTTTTGCAATAGCAGCATTAATAGACGCAATTCTATCAAGTTCAAAGCGGTAATAGCTCACAGTAATTGCAAGTCCGAACACCGCAAGAAGCATCCATAATATTCTTCTTAAGATAGCCATACTTGCTTTCTTACATTCTTTCGGGAGCATTAACTCCGATAAGTTCTAAGCATTTTTTTATGACATTTTTTGCGGCGCAGGCCAAATTTACTCTTTCATAAGCGTCAGGGGCGTCAATAATTCGTCCTGAATTGTAAAAAGAGTGAAAGGCTCCGGCTAAACTTGTTGCATAAGTTGTAATTAAATGCGGAGCGAGGTTTTCAGAGGCCGATTTAATTTCATCAGGGAAAAACGCTATCATGTCGGCAAGTTCGCGTGCTTCTTTATTGTCTTCAAAAATTTTTTCAAAGTTTTTGTCTTCAGCAAGATTTTTTTTCTCGGCTTCGCGCATAAGACCGCAAACTCTTGCGTGAGCATATTGAACATAATAAACAGGATTTTCATTGCCTTGTTTCTTTGCTAAGTCCATATCGAAATCGATTTTACTGTCGCTCTTACGCATTAACAAAAAGAATCTCGCCGCGTCAACTCCTGCCTCGTCTAAGACTTCAGAAAGAGTGATAAATTCTCCGGCTCTTGTTGACATGTTGACGTTCTTACCGTCTCGGATTAAATTCACTAACTGAATTAATAAAACGTCAAAATCATCAGGATCTTTGCCCATAGCTTTTATAGCAGCTTTAACGCGAGCTATATAACCGTGATGATCTGCTCCCCAAACGTCAATGACTCTTTCAAAGCCGCGTGTAATAAATTTATTTCGATGATAAGCAATGTCAGAAGCAAAATATGTCGGAACGCCGTTAGCGCGGATTAAAACTCTGTCTTTGTCGTCGCCGATAGTGTCTTCCGTCTTAAACCAGAGTGCTCCGTCCTGCTCGTAAGCATAGCCGCGTTCTTTCAAATCTTCCATAGCTGATTGAACTAAATTGTTCGCATGAAGATAGCCTTCAGGGAAGAATTTATCGAATTTTACTCTGAATTTTTCTAAATCTTCTTTAATTCCGGCCATTATTTTTTCGCTTGCAAATTTCTTGAAAAATTCAAGGCTCTCGCGTTCAGGCATATCTAAAAATTTTTTGCCTTCTAAATCAATGATTTCTCTTGCAATATCATAAAGATAATCGCCTTTATAGCCGTTTTCAGGGAAAGGAAATTTATCGGCTTGGCCTAAAGTTTCAAAATATCGCGCCATCGTCGAACGTCCCAAAGTTTCAATCTGAAGTCCTGAGTCATTGACGTAATATTCTCGCTGAACGTCCCAGCCTGTAAATTCTAAAATTCTTGCAACACTATCACCTAAAGCCGCGCCGCGTCCGTGTCCTATATGAAGAGGGCCTGTAGGGTTTGCGCTTACAAATTCAACTTGAACTTTTTTATTGTTGCCTAAATTTATAGATCCGTAAGAGTCGCCTTGTTCGAGAGTGTTTTTAATTACATCAGCATAAAATTTTTCGTTCAAAAAAACATTTACAAATCCCGGAGCAGCAACTTCGATTTTTTGAATATAATCGCAATGTAAATTTTCAGAAATTTTTTGAGCAATATCAAGCGGCTTTTGTCTTAGAACTTTTGCTAATTTCAAAGCTGCAGTTGAAGCTCTATCGCCGTGTCCTTCAAATTTAGGGCGTTCAAAAATTTCATTTGAGTTTTCGACTCCGAGTGATTTAATAGCTTCTCTTAATGCTTCATTTAATTTTGTTACGGCTGAATTTTCGCCATTCATTTTTTATTTATTTCTCCTTTTTATGCTTGAGGTATTCCGCTAAGTTTAGCTTCTGCAATCAGGCGTTTAACATCTTCTAAAGTTACTGACGGTGTCCGCAAATTTCTCAAAAATTCTCCGAATGAAGGTCCGAAAATTGCAAAAGCTATTAACAAACCTAAGATTGAAAGTCCCCAATAAACTATTGTTTTAACGTCATCAATTCTACCTGCTGTAGAGGCCTGTAAATCATCAAACCTGTTTGAGGTCGAAACTTGAAAATCGTCTAAACGTTTATTAAGTGCTTCAAGTTTTGCATTTATTACCTGTAGCTCACCTTGTAATCGCTCATTTCCTATCCTTATCTCGGCCATGAACGCTTCCATTTTTGCGTCAAAGACATCTTGCCTGACATAGACGCTTGAATCCTCACTTGTTGCGCCGTAAGATGCAGAACTTAAAATTAATAATAAAAATATCATTGCGAAAATTTTTCTCATAATTTATCCCTCCATTATCTAATCGGAATATTTCGCGACGAAAAAGCCTGCCATTGCTGCAAACAGCTCGTTAATAAATTCATATTACCGCCGCTGATATTTTGAAGTCCGACTTCAAGTCTTGCTTCCGCTGTAAGTCTTCGTTTTCGATTATTATTATAAGCGTGGCTGTAATTAATTTTATCGGCATTTTTCGCGCTTTTGCCCGAAATTAAAGCTTCGGAGGCGTTTTCAGGAAACGCGATATTAATATTCTGATCAATTATAAATGGAAATAAAATATCAATCGGAGGTTCATATTTCGCTAATTTCCACACAGCTACAGGCTCAAAGAAAGGTAGCACCGCTAAAATTCCATTGCCTGAGCCTGCTACGCCGGGTTTGTCTGAAATCTTAAATGAAAGTTCAGGAACACCTTTGAAATTTCTGAATTTAACGTCGCTGTAATTTTTTAAGTCCGGGAATAAAGCAAGCACAGCTGCTTCATAATCGTTATTATCATCAAGCAAGAAATTTGCCCAAGCTCCGCGCAGTAAAATTCTTACGCTTCCATTTAGTAAGCCGTTTTTAGAAAGTTGCAAATCCATGATAGCTGACATTCTATTTTCGCTTGATTTTGACTCAGGTATCCGCCTTGAAGTTAATTTGTCTGAATTAAGTCCGTAAATTTTTGCTCCTGCTAATAACGCGGGCGAGCCCATGTCATGAAAGTTTGACTCTTTACCTTTCATATACTCAAGCACGGGCGCGAAAAACATTCCTGAACAGAGCGGCGTATTATCATCAAATTCAAAAGGCATCTGCCAATCTAAAAAAGCATCTATTTTATTTGAATTAAGCCAGGATTTAGCAAGCAAAATTTTTTCGCGTTTAGTTAAAGGCTGTGAAAGACTTGGAATTTTTCGCGGCATACCTTCAGCGAGTTTAATTTCAGGTTGTTTCATGAGCCATGAAATTATTTTTTGAGGATTATTGCCAGCTTCAGCCGGAGCAGAAATTTCGACAGAATCATCAATTTCTTTTAATAATCCTGTTAGAGCAGCCGAGCCGTTACGAGAGCCGAAAATTACGCCCTGTCTTTGAAATCTTGCGAGTTCGTTTGAAGAATAAGGGTCGATATTAATTCGCCGCCACACGTAAGAATATTCACCATCTAGAAATTCACGCTCAACAGGATAAATTGCAGGGAAAGTTTTATATTTTAATTCCTGTGCTGAAGCAACATCGACGACGGACTCCCAAACTCTCAAATCTTCTTGAAACCAGCAAAGACCTTCAACAGAAAGCTGCTTAGGCAAAATTTCTTTCCAAGCTACGGCCAAAATAAAAACGTCAGGCAAGCCCATAAAATTTATATTTTTTATCCCAATGTCTTTGTGTTCTTGAATATTAGCGTCTAAAATTTTATTCAGAGTATTAAAATCATAAACTTCAGCAAGCAAAATTTCAGCTTCGCCGCCCGCAGGAATTTGAATATTCCATTCGAGCCATTTTTTATCGAGATTTTTGCGTCCTAAAATTACATATAAGCGCGTAATTTCGAGGCCGTTGCTTGAGCTTGCAATATCTGAATATTTCAGCCAAATAATGCCATTTTCATTCGGATAAGTTGTAAAGTCAGGGTTAACACTTTTCATTCGCGATAAATTAAAATCCGGAGTTTCAGACTCTACGAAATTTCCAGAGCCTTTGTAATTAGGCATAAGCCCCGACATATTCATTTCTTTGATTTCGCGGACTGGGAAATTTTCCATTAAGTCGCCCGCATTAGCAACGCCCGTAAAAATAAAAATCAAAATAAAAATTAGACAAATTTTTTTCATTTTTTCACTTCCTAACTACTAATTCCTAATTCCTACTTGTTTTTTTACAGTCCTCGTCCATGACAATATTTATATTTTTTACCGCTTCCGCAAGGACACGGATCATTGCGCCCGACTTTAGGAAGTTTATGAACGGGTAAAGGAGCTTGAGCTTGGCCTTGAGTTTGAGATTGAGACAATGAAAATTCTTTTTTCTCCATAGTCATTTCGCGCTTACGTTTCATTTCGTCGCTTAAAATTTTGACTCTGAAGGCTTGCTGAGTGAAAGTATCTTTGACTCGCTCCATCATTTCTTGGAAAAGATTATAAGATTCAAATTGATATTCGATTAACGGGTCTTTTTGACCGATGGCGCGAAGACCTATTCCGCGTCTTAATTCGTCCATGCTCGTTAAATGTTCGCGCCAAGCAGCGTCTAAAGTGTTGAGCAAAATATAACGCATAATGACTCCGGCCGGTTTATCATCCGTTTCGACGTTTGAATTTAATTCAGAAATTTTAGAGTCATAAAGTTTTTTGACGTTTCCTAAGATTTCGTCTCTCATGCCTTCCATGTCGAGATGATTATCAACGCTTGAAATTTTTTCCGCGACGTTCGCCCCGAACAAAGATTTTAATTTTGCGGCGGCACGCTCGCCGTCAGCTTGCGAATTATCTTCGGGGAAATATTTATCGAGAGTATCATTAACAACTCCGCGAACAACCTCCCAGCCGTACTCGGGCATTTCGTCATTAGGAGTTTCGATAATGTCGGCGCGTTCAGCATAAATAGCTTCGCGTTGCTGATTCATAACGTTGTCATAAGCTAATAACTGTCGGCGAATATCAAAATGTAATTCTTCGACTTTCTTTTGAGAGTTCTCTATGATTTTCGACAACATTGAAGACTCGATAGCTTCTCCGTCTTTGAGGCCAAGTTTGCCCATTAGAGGCTGGATTTTTTCAGAGCCGAATAAACGCAGCAAATTATCTTCCAACGATAAATAAAATCTCGAAGTTCCCGGATCGCCCTGACGTCCTGAACGGCCTCGAAGCTCATTATCAATTCGGCGAGACTCGTGTCTTTCTGTTCCGATAATCGCGAGACCTCCGGCTTTAACGACTCTTTCATGTTCTTCTGCGTCAGGAGGATTGCCGCCGAGCATAATATCAGTTCCGCGTCCTGCCATGTTCGTAGCGACTGTAACGGCTCCTTCGCGTCCTGCTTGAGCGACGATAGCGGCCTCTTGTTCGTGATACTTAGCGTTGAGGACCTGATGAGGAATTTTACGGGCTTTTAATAATTTGCTGACTCTCTCAGAATTTTCGATTGAAGTTGTACCGACTAAGACAGGCTGACCGTTTTTATGACGCTCTTCAACTTCATCAGCGACGGCTGCGAATTTTTCTTTTTCAGTCGCGTAAATAACGTCAGGATTATCAGTTCTAATCATAGTCTTGTGAGTCGGAATAGTAACGACTTGAAGACCGTAAATTTCCTTGAACTCTTCGGCTTCAGTTGCGGCTGTACCTGTCATGCCTGCGAGTTTGTGATACATTCTAAAATAATTTTGAAGAGTTATTGTCGCAAGCGTCTGACTTTCGCGGCCGACTTTTACGCGCTCTTTAGCCTCGATAGCCTGATGCAATCCGTCAGAATATCTCCGGCCAATCATTAAACGCCCCGTGAACTCGTCAACAATAATAACTTCGCCGTCTTTGACGACGTAATCAATATCGCGCTTGAAAAGTTCGTGAGCTTTCAAAGCCTGAACAACTCTATGAGCTAAATCCGAGTGAGCGGCATCTGAAAATAATCCCGGCATTTTGAGATAATCTTCAGCTTTCTGAATACCTGCGTCGGTCATTGAAATACTTTTTTCTTTTTCGTCGACTTCATAGTCAGCATTAATTTTCAAAACTCTCGCAACGCTGTCGGCCTTTACATATAAACCTGCGTCATCATCAGAAGGCCCGGAAATAATTAACGGCGTTCGAGCTTCATCTATTAAAATTGAGTCGACTTCGTCAACGATACAGAAATTATGTCCGCGCTGAACCATCTCATTTTGATTTAAGACCATGTTATCACGAAGATAATCAAAGCCAAATTCGCTATTAGTTCCGTAAGTAACATCGGCCATATAAGCGGCGCGTCTTTCTTCAATCGGCATATAAGGATAAATAACACCTGCTGTCAAGCCTAAAAAATTATAGACTGGAGTCATCCATTCGGCGTCGCGTTTAGCTAAATAATCGTTCACTGTAACTAAGTGAACGCCCTCACCTTTCATTGCGTTTAAGACGACAGCTAACGGAGCGACTAAAGTTTTTCCTTCGCCTGTTTTCATTTCGGCAATTCGACCGTCATGAAGAGCCATGCCGCCGATTAATTGAACGTCATAATGACGCAAGCCTATAGTTCTTTCTGAAACTTCGCGGACAATAGCAAAAACTTCCGGCAATAAATCATCAAGTGAGTCGGGATTTTCTTGAACTTGATTTTTTAATTCTGCGAAACAAGATTTAATTTCATCATCAGATTTCGCGTGTATATCTTCCGCGTAAGAATTAACAATTTCAACGAGTGCGGAATATTTTTTCAAAGCGTTTTCGTTAGGGTCTAAGCCTAAAAATTTTTTTATGTTGTTAAAAAACATTAATATCTCCTGTAAAAATTTTATTTTTAAGAAAGATTATCACGAATTAATTTCATGAACAACTCACTAATAGCTATATCTACATGAGCGTGTTATTGACTAATATAATTAAAATAAGATATTTGTAGTAATAAAATTCGATTTTCGTTCTTGAGGAAGATAGTGTAGACTTAATCAAAATTTTTGTAGCAAATTTAAGGGGAAAATTAAAATGTCGGATAAACAAGATAGAGCCGTAAAGCTCAAACAACAAACGGGCGACGCTCATTATAACTGTTGTCAAGCAGTCGCTTGCGTTTTCACAGAAGAAACCGGCCTCGATGAGCAAACTTTAAGAAAATTAGGCGCAGGCTTTGGCTTAGGTATGGGCTGCATGGAAGCAACTTGCGGAGCTTTATGCGGTGCTGAAATAGTGTTAGGAATGATTAAATTTCAGGGCAAACCTATAAGGCAGGACGCAGCAGAACTTCATAAAAAATTCACGGAAAAATGCGGAGCTTCAATCTGCAAAGAGATTAAGGGCAAAGAAACTGGAAAAATGCTTTGCTCATGCGCCGACTGCGTTTATAAAGCTTTAGGA
>JAFVEW010000138.1 GCA_017475805.1 Synergistaceae bacterium
GTTCATGGGCTGTAGGAATTAATATTTATTCCGTAATTTTTAGAATTTGCCTTGTAGTTTTTCTCGCGGCTGTCGTAGGCTGTGAACGTTCAAGCAAAAGACACTCAGCAGGTCTCAGAACTTTTATAATAGTTTCGCTTGCTTCGGCTGTGTCGGCTATGATTGACCTTTGCATTTTAGCGAACACTCAACACGGTTTCCCTGTCATTTCTGCGGCTTCGGTTGTTTCGATTGCAATGATTAGCGGCAATTCGATTTTATTTAGTTCAAAAAGTCAAATTAAAGGACTCACGACTTCAGCAGGTTTATGGGCTTGCGGCATCATAGGCTTGTCAGTAGGCGCGGGGCTTTACACTATTACTTTAATTTCGTTCGTCGCGCTTCTTTGCTGCATTTCACAGCTGCCTTTAATTGAAAGCGTTTTGAAAGACCGCTCTAATCATTTTGAAGTTCATCTTGAATTAAAAAATACGTATAATCTTCAAGATTTTGTAACGACAATTAGAAAGTTAGGACTAAAAATTGACGATATTGAATCTAATCCGGCGTATCTTAATTCAGGATTGAGTGTTTATTCAGTTTCAATAACGATAAGCCAGAGAGATTTTAAGAAATATCGCAAACATAGTGATATTATTGAAGCGTTACGCTCGCTTGATTATATTCATTATATAGAAGAAATGAATTAGAGAGCAAATAGGATTTTAGGAGGTTTTTTTATGCAGATAAGTTTCACAAAGAATCCCAATCCCGGCAAAATGCCGCCTGAGGATAAATTAGGTTTTGGTTCAGTTTTTTCTGATCATATGTTCGTCATGGATTACACTGACGAAAAAAAATGGCATGACCCGAGAATAATTCCTTACGGGCCTATCGAAATTAATCCCGCCGCAAGCGTTCTGCATTACGCGAATGAAGTTTTTGAAGGCATGAAGGCTTACCGCTGGGCTGACGGTTCAATCCATCTTTTCAGACCTATGGAGAACGCAAAGAGAATAAATATCTCCGCCGAAAGAATCGGACTTCCTGAAATTCCGAACGATATTTTTGTCGAAGCCGTCCGCGAAGTTGTCAAAGTCGATAAAGATTGGGTGCCTCATTCAGAAGGTACGTCGCTCTATATTCGTCCGTTTTTATTCTCACTCGACCCTGAGCTTGCTCTTCACGGAATTCATCAGGCAAAATTCATGGTAATTCTTTCACCGAGCGCGAGCTATTTTGCCGAAGGAATTAAGCCCGTTAAAATCATGCTTGAAACCGAAGACGTCAGAGCAGTACGCGGCGGAACGGGTTACACGAAATGCGGCGGAAACTATGCGGCAAGCAACAGAGCAGGCGACAGAGCAATGGAAAAAGGTTACTCGCAAGTCCTTTGGCTCGACGGCGTTCACAGAAAATATATTGAAGAAGTCGGTGCAATGAACGTAATGTTCAAAATTAACGGTGTTGTTGTAACTCCTTCGCTTGAAAACGGTTCGATTTTGGGTGGTATCACTCGTAAATCGTGCATCGAAGTTCTGAAAAGCTGGGGAATGCCTGTTGAAGAAAGGTTATTAAGCGTTGACGAATTAATCGGCGCGGCTGAGACCGGCAAACTTGAAGAAGCCTTCGGAACAGGGACAGCGGCTGTAATTTCTCCGATCGGCGAGCTTGCTTACAAAGATAAAAAATTCACGGTCAATGATTTCAAAATCGGACCGACCGCTCAGAAACTTTATGACGAACTCACGGGTATTCAATGGGGCAAACGGCCTGACCCGTTCGGGTGGACGGAATGCGTATAATTCTGCCGACGTTCGCAAAAATAAATTTAACGCTCCGGGTGATTAATAAACGCCCGGACGGTTATCATAATATTGTCTCGACTTTCTTAAAAATTCCTTCGGGCGATATTCTTTATATTTCAGAATCTACAGCGGGAATTGACATCGTAAACGCTAACGTAACTATAAAAGGCGAGAATATAGTCTTGAAAGCTCTGCGTGTTGCACGCGAAGAAGGATTCAAATTTCCTTTTCTTAACGTTATGATTCACAAAAGTATTCCCGCAGGTTCGGGACTTGGAGCAGGCTCAGGAAATGCCGCTGCGGTTTTATTATGGCTCGGTGCTCAGAAAGTCGCCGCAAAAGTCGGAGCTGATGTTCCGTTTTTATGTTCAGGTTACGACATGGCCGTTGTGTCAGGGATCGGCGACAATGTTGAACGAGCTAAGAACGCAGGAACACCGCCGCACGGAGTTATAGCAATTCCAGAATGGCAGACAGACACGAAAAACGCTTATGATGAAATTGATTCAATGATCAGCGGTTTTGATTCTCTTCTTGCAAGGACGGAAATGCGCGACATGTATTACGCTAACGCAGGAAAAAAAGTCGGATTGTTGCCGAATGATTTTTTGAAAGTTTTGATTAAAGACCATCCGAAATATAACGAATTATTTTCAATGTTTGAACACGAAGGCGCGGACGCTTGGGGATTAACAGGTTCAGGGAGCGCGGTCTTTGCAGTGTTGAATGCACCAAAAATTTTCAAGTGGCCAAGTTATATTAAAAACGTTTTATATTTTTGATACATTCGCCGACGCATACTCATGGCTTCAATTATGAGTTAGTCGGCTTATTTTTTTACTTCACATACATTTTTACAGGAATATAGGTTTCATATTTCTCAAACTAAAATAAGGAGTTTTTATATGCTTTCGACTGACTCATTACAAGATGCTATAAATAAAGTATGCGTCTATACATCCCTCAACAAAAAAGGGGCTGAGGCATTGGCGCAATATATGGCCTCAGACGAGAAACCTTTGATACTTTTCGAAGGGGTAGAGAGGGATTCTGACAGCAAAAAAATATTTCTTACTGATCGAAATCTTTTCTTTATAACCTTAGGAATGTTTAGTGCACCGAAAGTTAGCAAGATACCTTTGAGCAATATTCAAAATATTGTTGAACGTAGAGGAATGCTTTTGGCAAATGTTGACATTTATGTTCAAAATCTTCCTGTTTTTACATTCGGCTCTGTTCAAAAAGAAGCTTCATCGAAATTGTTGACCACATGGCAAATGCTTAAAGACGAGACTCAAAAATTAGCAATTTCTGAGTCTACATCTTCTGAGAAAATTGAAAAACTCGAAGCGTTGTTCGCACTAAAAGAAAAGGGAGCAATCTCAGAGGAAGAGTATAATCGGGAAAAAAGCAAAATCTTAAATACTCAGCTCACAGCAGAAGAAACTGCACAGCCTATTATTGCGAGCTTGCCGAAGCAGGAAGTTAAAAAACAAGACAGTTCTTTTGGAAAATCGATAGTAGGGCTTGCTATTATTATTGTCTTCTTTATAATGTTGACGCATCCAAGCGATAAAGATAACGCGAAATTATCTAACAATTCTGCGAAAAAAACTGCAACAGTTACCGCTGTCAATTTGAACACAGGCGAGGTTATTAAACCATCGCGCAAAGAGGGCAGCAAGGCATTTGTTAAAACTGACGGGACAAAAATTTTCAAAGAATCTGAACTTAAGAACAGTTTGGGCGAATTGATGAAGGGAACTGAACTTAGGATACAAGAAGGAGTAGCCTCTTCTGGGAATTTACCGGTACGCTATAAAGTGAACGTCATGAAGGCTGGGAAAATTGATATAACAGGCTGGCTGACTGATGACGCTTTGACGAATCCAGTGGATTTAGTCGCTCAGCAGAAAAAATCTGGGGCGAAAAAGTCAGAATATAAGCATCTCCCATTGGATGATTTTGTTTCCAGCTTCAACAGTATCTCTTCAGCTCTTAAAGATGGACACAGCATATCTGAACGAGGTATGATTTTCACACCTGGCTCTGTTAATGATAGCTATCGTATAAAATACGCTGATTGCTTATTTTTATCGTTATTTGTTGTTCATGATACTAGCGATTTTGTCCAAGCTTTTATAAACTACGGAGGTGATAAAACTGGCGATTACGCGTCGCATTTGATATGCTTAATTGGTGAACTCTTTTATGCTACAGGAGTTATAAATGATTTTTCTGAGACGGCAACACTTTTGGATCGCTTGAAATTTTCTAACCTCCATGATGGTGCATTCAATTCGATTATTGTTAATGGCTGGCGGGTCTATATTTCTTACAGCGATATAACTGGCCTTATGTGTGGTGTCGAGAAGCCATGAACAACGAGGTTCATACATAATAGGGTTTAACCATCCAAGAGCGAATAAAATTGGAGCTACGATTTTTTTCGATCCTAGCTCCTGTTTTCTCACTTAAACGCACTTTTTCCCTGAGCATAAATTTCTCTTAATTTAGGCTTCTCGATTTTTCCCGTCGGATTTCTCGGAACATCAGCGAAAATTATTTTCTTAGGACGCTTGTAACGAGGCAAGGCAAGACAAAATCTGTCGATCTCGTCGGCGGTACATTCCATGCCTTTTTTAATTTGAATTATCGCCGCAGGAATTTCGCCGAGTCTTGGATCAGGCAGGCCGATAACAGCAACATCGTGAATTTTCGGGTGTCCGGCCAAGAAATTTTCAATCTGAACAGGATAAATATTTTCGCCGCCCATGATTACAACGTCTTTCTTCCTGTCGACAAGATAAACAAAGCCGTCTTCGTCCTGCATTGCCATATCGCCTGTAAAAAGCCAGCCATCTTTTATAGTTTCAGCCGTTGCTTCAGGATTATGATAATAACAAAGCATGACGCCCGGACCTTGAACGCATAACTCGCCTGTGTCGCCTTGTTTAACTTCTTGGCCTTTGTCGTCGACGATTTTTAATTTCCAGCCATAACCGGCAATGCCGATAGCTCCGACTTTATTAATATTTTCCATACCTAAGTGAACACAGCCGGGACCTGTTGACTCTGAAAGTCCGTAGTTAGTATCGTATTTATGATCAGGGAAATAATCAAGCCAATGTTTTATTAGCGACGGCGGAACGGGCTGCGCGCCGATGTGCATTAACCGCCACTGTGATAAATGACGGCCTGCTAATTTCAATTCGCCGCGATCGAGACCAGCTAAAATATCTTGACACCACGGAACTAAAAGCCAAACTATCGTGCAATGTTCCCAAGAAACTACGTCAAGAATAGCTTTCGGTGAAGTTCCTTTCAGAATTACTGCACGGCTTCCCGTGTATAACGAGCCGAACCAGTGCATTTTCGCGCCCGTGTGATAGAGCGGCGGAATACATAAAAAAACGTCATCATGAGTCGTTTGATGATGGATAGCTTCCATTTTTGCCGACTGCATCAAAGCTATGTGATTATGTAAAATAGCCTTCGGAAATCCTGTAGTGCCTGACGAAAAATAAATTGCGGCTTCGTCATTATTATCAATAAAAATCGCCGGAGCTACTGATGAACAATTACTCACAGCCTCGTTATAACTTTCAGCGAAAGTCGGGCAGTTTGTTCCGACAAAAAATAATAAACATTTTTCTCCAAGAGCTAAGACGGTATTTTCGACGCGTCCAGTAAATTCAGGTCCGAAAAATAAAATATCGACATCAGCAAGCTGCACACAATATTCAATTTCTTCTGATGAGTATCTGAAATTTAACGGCACGGCAATAGCTCCGGTTTTCAAAATTCCAAAGTAAATCGGCAGCCATTCGAGACAGTTCATTAATAAAATCGCAACTTTCTGACCTTTTTTAACTCCGCGAGAGAGCAAAAGATTAGCGACTCGATTTGCTTTTTCGTCAAAGACTGACCAAGTTATTTCGCGTCTATACGGTTTCATAGAAGTCGGCTGAATTAAATCGTATTCTTTCCAAGTTAGGCGCAGAGGCTCTTGAACTTCTGGATTAATTTCGACGAGCGCGACTTCATCTCCATAGAGTTTTGAATTTCGCTCAAGTAAATCTGTAATGGGCATTAATAAAAATCCTTTCTTAAAACAGTTAGGAATGAGGAGTGAGAAATGAGGAATTTTATTTTATCTTTTAATTCCTAACTCCTAACCCACAACTCCTGTTTGAAATAAATACTCTAAAAATTTTTGAATGTCAAGAAATTTATTTTGAGAGCTGCTGATATAGCGAGAGAAATTCCTTTGCTTGAAATTCTACAAAAGAAGCACTTGGCTATTGCGATGGAAGTACTCAAAAAGCAGTTGGGCTTACGTTAGTTCAGGTTCAGGAATCTGAAGGGCTGCGGAAAAATTTTTATGCTACAATTAGCCCGCTACATAAAAAATTCCACAAGGAAAAATTTTAGTTTTATTACTACATTTATTACTACAAAATCTTAAAATTATTGAGCGGCTACAAAAGTTTATAAAGTTAATCTCTCAAAAAATGAATCGCTTTTAACTCTCGACTTTCAAAATATAAATCTTAAAATTCAATCTGCTATTATTATGTGAAAAAATTTTTGAAAGCACGTGAAAAAATTGTCAGATATGAAAATTAAAACAGAACGTTTTGGCGAGGTTGCTTATACTCAGGAAGATATTTTATTTTTTCCTCGAGGTA
>JAFVEW010000139.1 GCA_017475805.1 Synergistaceae bacterium
AACGGCACTTTTGCAGTCTGCGAGATTAAAAGCCGCTTCGTGAATGCTCCTGCATTGTCGCCTTTCAAGCCGTTTTTAAGCAGCCTCCAATATCGCCTCAAATTGACTTCCTGAAATCTCGCAAACGGGATTAACATATCGCTCACGCCCTTCGTAAACTCGCTGACTTGGTCATACGCGCCTAATAACTCATTCGAGAGTTTAGCCGCTCTATCTTTGATATTGCCGACCGCTAAGACTTCATCTTTAAGGGAAGCTCCGTATGTTAAAGGCATACCCTTATTTTTCTTCATGTCTTCGAGGTAGCTTAAATAGGCCGCGTATCTCAAAATATTTTCGCGCCATTCGCTTAATCCTACTTCCCAATCAAAGATTTTTCTCAGCGGCATTAAGAGCTTACTTGAAATTCCTTTGCCATCCTTTGCGTTTTGAGCTGCTTCTGCTAATGCTTTGAAGTCGCTGCTGTCGAAATCAGATACTAATTTTTCTAAGTCTTTATCTACGACAATATCGCCGACTGCTGTACTCGTGTTCCGTCTATCCAAAAAGTCCTGCAAATCCTGCGTTTTATTTTTACTCGAAAGTTCTTTTATCGCTCTCTTAATAAATAAAATCGCGTCCGGCTTGCCTGCAATCATTGCGTCAAAGTCGCCTGTGAAGTTTCTGACGTTAAATCTTAATGTTCTCAGCAAATTTCCGACGGTCGACCAAGTTTTCCACGCTCCCGTGATTTTCTTTGCGATTGTCCCGAGAGTGCCTCTGTTGCGTTTCTTAGCCATTTCTTTGAATGTTTCTTTAATCTTTTTCGGGATAACCCAAAGTTGATTAAAAACTTCTGGATCAGTAGCTATCATTTCTGCCGATAAAATCTCGTCAAGCGGCACTCCGTATTCGTCCGACGCTTCTTGAATGCCTTGCGCTATGATGTTTTCATACGCTGAGTTTGCCATTTTCACAAGCCCTGAACCCGCAGGATTAAAAATCTCGTAGCCTTCAGGTAATATGTCGCTGAGTGCAACGCCCTCACCCTGATTAAATTTTTTGCCGTCGCCGTGCAAATCCTCTTTCAGTTTTCCAAGAGTTTCAGGTGCTTTGTCATACAGCTTTTTGAGCGTAATCATGGTGTTCATAGTCTCAATATCCATAAGCATTTGAGCGCGAACTTCGTAATTTGCGAGAATATAATTCGAGATAATATCTTTATCGCTGCCTTTATAACGCTTCATGTAATCGCGGTCTAAGATTTCGCTCATACCGGCGTCTATAGCAGCATCGCCTGACTTATTTTTATTTTTCTTAAAATTCCTGAACGAAAATTTTTTATCGCTCTTGCCTTTTTTGCCCGGATTCATTAGAACCTGAAAATCCGCGTATTCTAAGACAACATGTCTGAAATAATGAGGATTATTGAAAACGTCAGGGATTTTGTAGCCTAATTCTTTTGCTCGGCTTATAAACTCCTGTGAAATTTCACGGTTGATTTTTTCCTCAGCTTCGATAGCTTCTTTAACATTAGAATTTTCTTCTTTTTCAACGATTTTTTTGAAACGCTCATATTCTTTTTGCAAGCTCTCATCAGTGAAGCCAAACGGTAATTTAGCGTCTTTGACGTTGTTTTTACGCCAAACTTGGTCTTCTAAAAATCTCATGCGCCCGAATAAATCTTTTTCGTCATCGTTAAGAAGTCCTAAATTCTTGTCGAACGTTTTTAGAGCTTCTTTTGCCGCGTTACGCGTTCTCTTCTCTAAATCTCTAAATTCTTGTTTAGCCGCAAGCAGTGCTTTTTCCTGCAAATCAGCGTAATCGCCCTTAAAACTCTCAGCGACTTTGTGCAAAAATCTATGCGCCTTTGCCCGCAGTCCTGGCTTTCTTACGCCCTTAGCATTTTCCCAGCGCGCCTCCGTCTCTTTGCTTTCAAAGCTGTAATCCGGCTTTTCTGCGACTTCGACGGACGACGTGAATAGATTTCTCACCCACTCTTTGGTACGCTTAAACCAGTCTGAAAACGCTTGTCTTGTAAACACCGCCTGATAATAAATATCCGGGTTATTCGCGTCGAACGTTCCGAGATTGTCTGTTGCTGATTTAATCTGCTCCGGCGAGAATACTATATAATTTGTATCCTCAAAATCTCCGCCGTCATATGAACCGTCAATAACGTTATGAACGATAACGCCGTCCTGATTCTTATTTTTTCGTATGTTAATATGCCCAGCCCATTCGCCTT
>JAFVEW010000140.1 GCA_017475805.1 Synergistaceae bacterium
TCACAGATACAGCAGGCCCTGCTCTTAATATTTTAATTAAATTAATGACGGTTGTTGCCTTAGTGCTTGCACCGATATTTTAATCTCTAAAAAAATTCATAGTCGCGTTCTCGTAAAGGGGACGCGATTTTTTATGCAAAAAAAACGAGGAGCTAAGCTATTAATTCTTAACTCCTCATTCCTAACTTCCCTAACTTCTAACTGAATTTTAGCCCATTGTGTCCCAGCTCTGAGCCTCTTCAAGATTATCGTTGCCGGTGAGATATAACTCTTTAGGCACTCCGATAACAACAAGACCAGACTTAGGATCAACGTAATAATGTTTCGCGTCTTCTGCTGGGTCTTCACCTATTACAGTGTTGTCCGGGATAATATTATGGCCGTCAATAATAACGCGTTTAATTCGGCAGTTATGACCGATTACAACGTCGTGGCCGATAATACTTTCTTCAACGGAGCTGCCCGACTGAACAAGGCAGTTGCGGGCAAGAACTGAGTTTGAAACATTCGCACCGAAAATTCTGCTCCCTTCGGATAACATAACTCTGTTAATGTTGCAGGGATGTCCGTCATCAGGATAGCAATATGAAGGAGGATCACCGAATGATACTGTTCTAATCGGCCACATGGGGTTATAAAGGGTCATTTCTGATTCATGTCCGATTAACTCCATGTGAGCCTGCCAGTAAGCCTGCAAAGTTCCTACGTCGCGCCAATAGGGTTTATCAGTTCTCCACTGATGGACAAGTTCAGTTTCTGCTGACGGGTGCGGAAGGACGTTCGTTGAGAAGTCATAAGCGCAGACTTTCATGCCGCTCGCAACGAGCTTCGGGATAATATCTTTACCAAAGTCGTGGCTTGAGTCCTGCATTGCGTCATCAGTAAGTGAGTCTTCAAGAACTTTACGCTCAAAAACGTAATTGCCCATTGAAACATAAGAATAGCCGGGCTTGTCAGGAATTTCAGGCGGATTTTTCGGTTTTTCCATGAACTCAAGTATTCGGCCTTTAGCGTCCGTTCTTATGCAGCCGAATTGATTAGCATCTTCAACAGGAACGACATTAGCGGCAATCGTAACATCAGCGTGCTGTGCCATATGCCAGTCGATCATCTGCGAGACGTCCATTTTATAAATATGGTCGGCGGCAAAAATACAAACTCTGTCGGCTCTGTAGCGGGTAATCATATGCAAAGCCTGATAGACTGCGTCGGCTGTGCCTTGAAACCAGTGCTCACCGCTCCACATCTGCGCAGGTATTGTCGTTACGAAGAAGTCTCGGCCTCTCATAGCTCCGCCAAACTGCCAGCCGCGTTCAATATGTTCGCTTAGAGATTGGCTCTTAAACTGCGTGAGGACGTAAACTGAGTAGATACCGCTGTTAATTAAATTGGAGAGAGCGAAATCAATGATACGATACTTTGCGGCGAAGTAAACTGCAGGCTTTGCGCGATAACGTGTCAAGGGCATTAAGCGTTCGCCTTTACCGCCGGCTAAGACTATACCTAGAACTCTCCCGTATTTGCCTGTATACATTAGAAAACTTACCTCCTTTTATTTTTAAGTAGGAATTAGGAAGTAGGAAGTAGGAAGCACAAAATTCCTAATTCCTCTCTCCTTATTCCTAACTGTTTCTCATTGCATTAAATCTTCATACATCTCTTTATAAAGACCAGCTGATTTATCCCACGTGAAATCTTCGCGCATTCCTTCAAGCATTATCTTTTTCCAAGACTCTTTATCGTTGTTATAACGGTCAATGGTGCGTCGCAATGCCCACATCATTCCGTCAACATCGCATGTTAAGAATGTGAAACCGTTTCCGCCTTCTGGTCTGTCGACGTCAAAGACTGTATCTTTCAAGCCTCCGACCTCACGAACTACCGGCACTGTGCCGTAACGCATTGAAATCATCTGCGACAATCCGCAAGGCTCAAACACTGAAGGCATTAAGAAAATATCTCCGCCAGCATAGAGGAGGTGTGAAAGAGGCTCATCATAGCCCTTAAATAATTTAATGCTGTCGGGATATAAATCTGCGGCGTGAGCAATTCCGTTTTCAATCCAGTCTTGACCGCTGCCAAGAATTAATAATTTCGCGCCTGTCTCAGCGATTTGGCTTGCTGCATTGAAGACCATATCAAAGCCTTTTTGTTCAACAAGTCGGCTGACACAGACAATAACAGGAGCTTGAGTGTTCGGATCAAGTCCTGCACGCTGTAACAATGCCTGCTTACATGAGGCTTTGCCTTTTAAGTCTTTAACGCTGAATTTCGCGGGGATTGATTTATCTCCACTCGGATCCCAGAATTTTGTGTCAAGGCCATTGATAATGCCGCGAAGTTTGCTGCGCTGCTGATATAGAATTCCTGAAAGTTCGCGGGTCGACTCGTAAGTCTGAATTTCGCTCGCATAAGTCGGTGAAACTGTGCTGACTGCCGTCGCCGCGACTATGCCGCCTTTCAATAAATTCACTTGACCGTAAAATTCCATCGTTGAGGAATTAAAGCTCCAAGGCTCAAGCCCCGAAGCGTCAAGGAAAGGATAAGGCTCAAAAACTCCCTGATAAGCAACGTTGTGAAGAGTCATAATGCTTTTTCCGCCGGTCTGACGATAATGCCTGTGCCACGCAAGAGCACACGGCAGGAAAGCTGATGTCCAGTCGTGGCAGTGATAAATATCAGGTATCCAGTTCACAGCGTCTTTGAGTTCCAGAGCCTGCATACAGAAAATAGCAAACGGTGAAGCCGTCCAGAAATTTAACTGATTAGGATACATATCGCCCGCGTAATCTTCTGATTTTAAGAAATATGTTGTAACGCCGTTCACTTCGGCCTTGATTACGTTCGCGGAATGAATGCGCCAGTCATAAGCCGCGTAAACTTTTGCTCTCGCTGTCGTTGTTTTAAGTCCTGCTGCCTCTAATTTTTCAAGCACACCGGGCCACGCCGGAGTAACAACACGAACATCAACGCCTGCCTGACTTAAAGCCTTCGGCAAAGACCCCGCGACATCGCCAAGCCCTCCGACTTTTGAAAACGGAGCAAGCTCTGTCGTAACAAATAACACTTTCAAAGCATTACCGCTATTTTTTACTGCCATTATAAATAAACTACATTCCTTTCGTTATAAAGTGAGGAATGAGAAATGAGGAATGAGGAGCGTTTTTACCCCTAATTCCTAATTCCTAACTCCTAACTAAAATTACATGCCTCTGAAGTCAATCGAGTATGCTTTCGCCGCGTATTCACGAACAACTCTATGAGTGTTGAAGAAGCTTGCGTCGAGAGCAATAGTGTGCTTCATCATGTCAACCCATTTATCATGATGTTCATAATAGGTGGGAATAACTTTCTTCTCAAGTTTTGCGTAGAGGTCATCAGCGTCAAGATTTTCATCGTAATGAGCGTCTGCGCTTGTTTCTGTCGGTTCAGGGCCGATAGACCAGCCTGTAACGTCTTCAATCCAGCCCTCAATCCACCAGCCGTCAAGAACTGAGAAATTCATGATGCCGTTCATTGCGCATTTCATTCCTGAAGTTCCGCTTGCTTCTCTCGGTCTTACGGGAGTATTAAGCCAAACGTCAACGCCCTGTGTTAAAAGGCTTGCGATTTCCATGTTGTAGTTGTCAATGAAGACGATAACAACGTCGTTTTCAAGCTCCTTCGCGGCTTTTCTAATTCGCTGAAGTAATTTTTTACCGCCGTCGTCATGAGGGTGCGACTTTCCTGCGAAAACAAATTGAACTTTCTTTTTGCCTGCAATTCTCTTAAGTCTCGCAACGTCCGTCAATAACAAGTCGGCGCGTTTATAAGTCGCGGCGCGTCTCGCAAAGCCTATCGTTAAAACATCAGGGTCAAGCTGAACACCGTTAGTTTCAAGAATGCGGGCAAAGAGCCTCAATTTTGAAGCCTGATGAGCCGCCCAAACTTCTTCGTTAGGAATTGTGAGAGCCTGAACAAGCCTGCCGGGGTCAAGTTCCCAGCCCGGAATATGCTTGTTGTAGAGTTTTCTCATTCCTGAGCTAATCCAAGTCGTCGGGTGAATGCCGTTCGTAATCCAGTCGACAGTTTCCATTTTGAACATGTCGTTGCTGACTTCGGCGTGTTTTTTAGCGACGCCATTGACATAACGGCTGTAACGAAGGCCAAGCTCCGTCATTGAGACGCCGGGTCTGTCAGGAAGCATTCTATGAATGGTAGCTTTAGCATCTGCCGGGAAGACCTCATCAATCATATTGAACTCAAAATAATCATGACCGGCCGGAACAGGCGTGTGAGTTGTAAAGACAACCTGTTCACGAATCTTATCGGGGTCGTAATAGCCCTGCTCACGCATTAACTCAAGCGTTAAAAATCCAGCGTGGCCTTCATTAAGGTGGAACGTGTCAATATTCATGTAGCCAAGGTCGCGGAGCATACGAAGACCGCCGACTCCTAAGATAAATTCTTGGCAAAGTCTGTAACGGTTGTCGCCGCCGTAAAGATACCAGCAGAGCTTTCTATCATCGGGATGGTTAGGCTCAAAATCTGTATCTAAGAAATAAATAGGAAGCGGATAACCTGTCGCGCCGATACACTCATAGACCCAAGTACGAACTTTAATTTCACGGCCTTGAATCGTTATTGAAATCGTGTTAGGAAGCAAAGTAAGCTCCTTTGAAGGATCCCATACAACGGGCTTTTCTTTCTGCCAGTCTTCCTGATTAAATTCCTGAACGAAATAACCTTTCCTATATAAAAGCGTAACACCGGCCATAGGAACGCCTAAGTCGGCGGCACTCTTGAGAATATCGCCCGCTAAGACGCCAAGACCTCCGGAATATGTCGGAATTGACTCTTTCAGTCCTACCTCCATTGAAAAGTAGGCGACGGGGCGGAAGGCGGGATCGTTTTCCATAAGCGTTCGTAGCGAATTACCGAGATCGCTTCTGTGTAGTCTTTGAATCATGTAAGTTGTATAACTCCTTTCCGGTTTTTAGCAGACGGGCGAAATTTGACCACCTGCAAGAAATTTTTGAAATGGATTTTATTATTGCGAGATTATCTCACAAAATAAAAATTTTGGCGATTTTTATTCACAGTCGCCGTACTGGGACGTTAACTCTCTCGTAAAATCTCTAGCATCAAGTGAAAGTTCATAAAGCTGCGAGGCTTTTATTTCAAGTTCGATAAAAATTTTTTCGAGTTTGCTTTTAGCATCTTTAGGTCTTGTTATAAATTTTATATCTGAAAACTTAGCATGTTTTCTTAAAATTTCGCGGCCTGTCTCATTAAACTCTAAAATTCTTACATAAGGAGCAGCCCGTGAAAATCCTAACGCTTCAAAACGGTTGAGATTTAGCAAAATATAAATTAATCTTCGCCTTATGTGAGCTCGTGTGTATCTCGCACAGACACAACGGCCTATAAAATCTTCGAGGCTTTCAGAAATTCGCCAATTTTTCAAAAATAAATTTTCAATTCCTTCATCAATCCCGTAAATTTTTCGTAATTCTTCAGGCGATGTTCTTATAAAAATATTTTGAAGCAAAGGCCAAAATTTTTCCTGATTAGAAATTTGATTGTTAGATTTAGCTTTTAATAAGATTTCACGTGAATAATCAGGGAGCATGAAGGAATTTTCATAAAAATTTTCGCGAATTATTTTACTTTTGAAAATTTCCTCGCGTTTCATAAAATTTATTTCGAGATTAAAATTATTTTTTTTAATTTCTTGAATATAACTTAATCCGAGTAAATTATTAGGCTTAGAAAGAAATTCACGGCTTCCTGGCAAAATTTTTTCTGCGGCTATTGAATGAGCTTTGCTAAATGAAGCTCCGCGAGAAAGTTCTTCACGTAAAAAATTTTTATAGTCGGGATTTTTTTCAATATCGATAAGCTCGTCAAAATTAAATTTAGGGTCTTCCATTGAAAAGGCTATTTGATTTATAAATTTCGTCCGTGCAATTATATTAATAGCTCCGCGAGAAAAATCCTGCGCCGCCGAACATGAAAATATAAAAGGCAACTCTAAAACTAAATCAGCTCCTGCTTTAATCGCCATTTCTGCCCGTAAAAATTTGTCGATAAAAGCAGGCTCGCCGCGTTGCGTGAAATTCGATGACAACAAAACGACGCAAGCAGAATTATTTTCTTTTTGCTTTTTAATTAAAAGTTCGTGGCCTTTATGTAAAGGATTAAATTCAGCTATTATCCCTGTTATTTTGCTTCCAAGCATATTTAATTAAATCAACTTTTCCATTAGCAACTTCAACACCGTCGCTCCTCAATAATTTTTCCTGCTCGGACGCGCCGCCGAAGGCATATGCACTCGAAAGTTCGCCTTTAGCGTTGACAACTCGATAACAAGGCACATCGAATTGATTTTTATTTTTATGCAACACATTGCCAACGGCTCTGGCGAGTTTTTTATCTCCGAGAAGCTCTGCAATTTGTCCATATGTTGCTACGCGACCGCGCGGAATTTGTTTGACGGCTTCAAAAATTTTTTCTTCAAAATTTAGCATTAATATCACCCATCATTTCACCTAAAAAAATCGGAGTTAGGATTGCCGTTTTTACCTGCTAAACTCTTCTTTCAAAATTTTCATCAGCGAACACAGCGGCAAGCCTACGACATTAAAATAATCACCGTTAATTCGTTCGATTAATGTTGCACCTATACCTTGAATAGCATAAGCTCCGGCTTTGTCATCGCTTTCACCCGTTGAAATATATTCGCTGATTTCGTCGTCATTAAGAGCGATAAACTTTACTGTCGTATGTTCAGCATGAGAAATTATTTTGTTATTTAATGCTACAGATACACCCGTGATTACTTCATGTTCGCGGCCTTGCAAAGTTTTTAACATTAAAAAAGCATCGTCGCGGTCATGAGGCTTGCCTAAAATTTTTTTGTCTATAACAACAATAGTATCCGCCGCAATGATTATAGAATTAGAAAACTTTTCAGCACCGGCTTTTGCTTTTAAGCGAGACAATCTTAAACATAAATCTTCAGGCTTTTCGTTAGCTAATATTTTTTCGTCAACATCGGGCTTGTAAATTTCAAATTCGAGGCCAATATCTTTTAATAATTCACGGCGGCGCGGACTTCCTGAGGCTAAAATTATTTTTTTCATAGTGAGATTAAAACCGCTATCGTTCCAAGAATAAAACAATAAATTCCAAAATACGGCCATTTTTCAGTTAAGACCAAACGCCGCATTATTCCAAGTGCCGCAAGTCCTAAAATAAAAGCCGCAACGCAAGCAAATAAATATCCGTCGGGCATGAATGCTGAAGTCCCGGATTTATAAAATTTCAAGGCTTCGAGCAAATTCGCGCCTAAAATCGCAGGAATTGAAATCATAAACGAAAATTTGAAAGCCTCGTTTAATCCCATTCCCATTAAAAGACTTGCCGCTATCGTCATTCCTGAACGTGAAACGCCAGGCAAAACTGCTATTCCCTGCGCTATGCCGACGATAATCGCAATTTTTAATAAAGAATTTTTTTGACCGTTATGCGAAATTACAGGAACTGACGCTAAAATCATCGCCGTTAAGATTAAGCCGCAACCTACATACATTGGAGAAGCTGAAATTAAATCTACTGTCTTTCTCATCGGAAGACCAAGAATAGCCGTGAAAAATGACGCTATTAAAATCGCCCAGCCGTATGACCAGCCCGGAAGTCTTTTATCGGCTTTGCAAAACCAGCCTGAAAGCCATTCGTATAAAACTTTGAAAATCTCGCGGCGAAAATAAATTATTAATGAAATCACAGTTGCAAAATGCAAAAGTAAATTAAAAGCTACCATTTCTTCACCGTCAGTGTTTAAGCCAAAGAAATGTTGCAGCAAAGCTAAATGTCCTGAGCTGCTCACAGGCAAAAATTCACAAAGCCCCTGAACTACTCCTAAAATAAATGTCTGAAACAAAATAAAATTCCTTTCTTTATTTTTACTTCCTACTTCCTAATTCCTAACTCCTACTTGCATTAATCTACGTCCGGCTTGTAATATGAAGCCTCATCATAATAGCTCGAATATTTCACAGCAACTACAGGCAAGACGACAGCAAATGATGAATTTCTTTTTCTTAAAACATCGCGGACACGGTTTTTTATGACCTTTTTAATAGCGTCGACGTTTGCACGCTTACCAGCAAGTTCTTGGATAGCATATTCTGAAGCCGCGTAAAGTTCATTCAAGACTTCTTTTGTATCATCAGAAATAAAAACTCCCTGAGTTTCAATAGCTACAGGAGCTAATAAATTTCCTCTGTCATCAATAGCCGCAGAGACTACTAAAACTCCGTCTTCAGCAATTTCACGGCGTTCTTTCAAAACATCGCTCTTTATGCTTCCTGCGGCGTTGCCGTCAACTATCACCGCTCCGGCTTGAACATGTCCGTTCTTTTTAGGCGGCTGATTTTTCGTGAAAGTTAAAATATCGCCATTTACCATTAAGAAAATATTTCGCTGAGAAATTCCGACCTCTTGAGCTAATTGCGAATGTCTGACCATGTGTTTATATTCGCCGTGAATAGGAACAAAATATTGCGGCCTGACTATGTTCATCATGATTTTTAACTCTTCGGCCGAAGCATGGCCTGAGACGTGAGTTTGTTTTTCTTTTTCGTAAACGACTTCGCAACCTTGAGCAAAAAGACGGTTTATGGTGTTATTCACTAATTTTTCGTTGCCGGGAATTACAGAAGCTAATAAAAAAACAACGTCATGTTCTCCGAGAGTTATTATTTTGTTCTCGCCGCGGCTCATTGTAACAAGACCTGAAAAAGGCTCGCCTTGACTTCCTGTCGTAACTATTACTAACTGATTATCTGAGTATTTCCAAATATCATCGATTGAGATTATTGCTTTGCTGTCGATTTTCAAATAACCTGTCTCGCGCGATAACTCGACATTTCTAATCATACTGCGGCCTAAAAAAGCTATTTTTCGATTGAAACGCGTTGCTACGTCGGCGACCTGCTGAATTCTGTGAATGTTGCTGGCGAAAGACGAGATTATAATCCGACGGCTTTTATAAGTCCTAAAAAGCTGGTCTAACGTTCCTGCTATGACTTTTTCGCTGGGCGTGAAACCTTTTCGTTCAGCGTTAGTGCTGTCGGAACATAGAAGCATGACGCCTTTTTCGCCTTCTTCAGCGAATGCTCCGTAATCAGTAACGCGGCCGTCTACAGGCGTGCTGTCGAGCTTAAAATCTCCTGTGTGAACAATTCGGCCTAACGGCGTATCAATCGAGAGCGCAACTCCGTCAGGTATCGAGTGAGCTACAGCGATAAATCTGACCGTGAACGAGCCGATTTTGATAACGTCGCCTGCTTTAATCTCGTAAGTCGTCGGCCTGTAACCGGGCAAGTCGTCCATTAATTTATTGCGGATTAGCCCTAAAGTTAACTGCGTTCCGTATAAAGGCGCGTCTAATCGCGGCAGGACGTAGGGCAAAGCTCCCGTGTGGTCTTCGTGGCCGTGAGTTATGATAATCGCCAAGATTTTCTCTTTGTTCGCTTCAAGATACGAAATGTCGGGAACGATATAATCAATGCCGGGCAATTCGCTATCCGGAAATTTAAGGCCGCTGTCGATGATTAAAATCTCGTCATTAAATTCGAGAACGTACATATTTTTGCCAATCTCGCCGAGTCCGCCGAGCGGAATGAAATTCAGATGCTCCGAAGCGTTATTATTTTTGTTGCGGTTTTTTGAGTGCTTTTGAGACAAACACAAAACCTCCTTCTATTAAAAAGATTTTTCATATATATAAACCCTTCTTAAGGGATTAAATTCTTAAATTTATTTTTGAGTGTCTTTATTATATTACACGAAACTTTTTCAGATATACGAAATTTTCGACTTCTAATTATGATAAAATCATATAATCATAATTAAATTACAACATTATTTTTATAGGGAGGAATCTTTATGTCAACGAAAATTCTCAAAAAGCTGACCGCCTTCACTGCGTGTATGGTACTTATAGCAGGCTTCTCTATTGCGGCATACGCTGAAGAAATCAAGTGGGATTTTGAAGCTGATGTTGTTGTTATCGGAGCTGGCGGAGCAGGACTTCCTGCGGCGTTAAAAGCTCACGAAGACGGAGCGAAAGTTCTTATCGTCGAAGCTAATTACGATTGCGGAGGACATGCGGCTGTCTCTGAAGGACAATTACACTCCGGCGGTTACACAGTGGATCAGCAAAAATGGAACGTCAAAGACGCTGCCGACCTTTACTATTATGATCACACTCGAGGCTTTTTAGACTCGCGCTACAACAACAGAGAAGTAGTCAGAAGTGTAGCGAATAATATGGCTGAGGCTTATAAGTTCGTGCTTGAAAAAGGAATTATTGTTCAGGATATCGAACCTATGTTACGTTCATATTACCGCGACGGCGGCTATGACGCTGACGGAATTGCACGTATGACTTACGTTGACGCTACGAAATGGATCAACGACATAACCGGCAGAAAGAATAACGGGATCGGCGTAACTCGTCCGTTAGAAAAAAGCCTTCGTGATGCTGGCGTTCCTTTCTTGATGAACTATCACATGGACAGCATAATTCGTGAAGCACCGATGAGCGGCAAAGTTCTTGGTATTCAGGCAAGCTATAAACCGACAATTCTTCCAGGCGAGACAGAGCCATTAAAGAGCTTTTTCACAGAAGGAAATATCGACTGCAAAAAAGAAAATGTCTACGTGAAAGCTAATAAAGCTGTTATCATCTGCACAGGCGGTTCAATCGGAAATCTTAATTTCAGAACTATGATTGACCCGAGACTTGGACCTGAATTTGACGGTTTAGCAGGAATGCCTTTCTCTGATCAGGACGGTTCAGGCGAACTTGCAGCTATGAAAATCGGCGCGTCTATGGGCTCAGTGGCCGGCTACATGGTTGACGACGGCGCGGCTATCGTTGCACCTGCTCGTGTTGGCTGCCAGTACGGATACGGCAACGGCTTTGACGAGAACAGCAAAGTCTGGAAATTATTTAGATCACGCGGAATAGTTCCGGATTACAAGAGCATGATTGTTGTTAATATGCTTGGACAACGTTGCGGAAATGAAGATTTACTTTCAAATTCACGTTCGATGCCTAAGAGCTATGAATTTTTCTCAACGGCTTTCTGCAGTGTCTTTATTGACGCTGACGGCGATGGAAACGCAGAATGTTACGGCGGGCCTCTGTGGGCTGTCTTTGACCAGGCTGCTGCTGACCGCAACGACTGGGATATGGAAAAAGCTGTCGACTATGAATACGGCTATGCGTTCAA
>JAFVEW010000141.1 GCA_017475805.1 Synergistaceae bacterium
CAAGATATGTCCCATTCTGTTTTCTTTCGTGATTAAATATTTTTCGTTGAACTCGTTAGGCTTAATTAAAATCGGGACTCTTTCAACTATTTCGACGCCGTATTGTTCAAGCCCTGAAATTTTGCCGGGATTATTCGTCATCAAACGAATTTTTTTTAATCCTAAATCCTTAAGAATTTCCGCGCCTGTTCCATACTCGCGCATGTCCGGCGGAAAACCTAAAGCAACGTTAGCGTCGACTGTATCAAGTCCTGCATCTTGAAGTTTATAAGCCCTGAGTTTATTTAGCAGGCCAATGCCGCGCCCTTCTTGACGCATGTAGAGCAAAACTCCGCGCCCTTCGTCAGCAATCATTTTCAAAGCCGTATGAAGCTGAGGCCCGCAGTCGCAGCGCAAAGAGCCTAAGACATCGCCAGTGAAACATTCGCTGTGAACGCGAGTCAATACAGGCTCAGGAGTTTTTATATCTCCCATAGTCAAAGCTAAATGTGTGTGAGCGTCGTCATCGTGGTCAATGCCTCTGTAAGCAAAGACATTAAACACGCCGTATTCAGTAGGAATTTGAACTTCTAATTTTTTTTCGACGCGTTTATATTCAGGCTTTTTTATAATTATTTCGTGTTCGTGATTATGACATTTCATTTTTTCTCATCTCTTTTCATCTCGTCGGCAATAATCTTAGCAAAAATATTTTATCTCTCCAAAATGTTCAAGCCATTTTTCAATAATATATTCGCTATTTGCTTCTATTATACGTATTAAATTTCTTAATATCTTTTCTGGAATCATTGAATTATTATTACACAATAGAGTTTTACCTTTACTCGTTATCCATAATTTTGTTGCATTAGCACTTGCACGGCCTTCAGCAATATGGATATGGATGGGTTCAAGCGGATTATTTTCATTAGACCAAAAATAAATAATATATGGCCCTATTCTAAAAATTTGCGGCACATAAGACTCCTCCGCTCTGAGCAAGCTCCAAAATTACATGAGCATTATTTCTAATTAATTTTTTGAAATTATTAATTTCGTTCTCAGAATAGCCGTTTATTTTTTCCCATTTATAGTCAGGCAGCCAGCATACAGCATTATGAAATACATCTTTCTCGTCCGGCGTTTCGATATAAACTTTTACTTGGCCGTTGGGCTTCATTTCCGAATGAGTTATTTCTGTATCATTATCAAGAGTCATAAAAGGATACATCATGATTTTTCACGCTCACATTTCTAAAAGCGACGCTAAATAATTTCCGCTATCTTTAATATTATTCGAGTCAGAATTATAACCCGTCAATCTCGCGACATATTTCCCTAAAATATCTGTTTCAAGATTTATAAAACTTCCTGGTTTAATATTTCCAAGCGTTGTTTGAACTAAAGTTTCGGGAATTAATCCTACGGAAAAATTTTTGTCGTTGACGTTTATGACTGTGAGGCTGATCCCGTCAATCGCTACTGAACCTTTCTCGACAATACCGCGCAATAAATTTTTATTTTCGGGAGCAAAAATTGCTTCTTTAGTTGCTGTGCCTTTGAGGTCAATTAATTTTGCTACTCCGTCGACATGTCCTAAAACTAAATGGCCGTCTAATCTGTCTGTTAATTTCATGGCGCGTTCAAGATTGACTCGAGTCCCTGCGCGTAAAGATTTTCCGAACCAAGTTCTATTAAAAGTCTCGCGCATCATCTGAACGTCAAAGGAGTTCAAGTCGTTTCGCGTTACAGTTAGACAAGCTCCGCTGACGGCGACTGACTGACCTTTGACTAATTTGCCCGAAAAATTTTCAGCCTCTATCGTGAGCGTGAAAAATTCGCCGCTCTGAAAAAATTTTTTTACAGTGCCTGTTCTTTCTATAAGTCCGGTGAACATGTTAGTCTGCCTTCTATTAAGATATCTTGGCCAAGAATTTCAGATTTTATTTCACGCAATGAAAAAGCCTCGCTTACGGAATTAAAATTAATATCTAAATTCAAATTCTTCCCGTCGCCTAAAATTTTAGGAGCATAGAAAAAATTTATGTAGTCAGCAAAGCCGCTTTTCAAAAACGAACTTAAAACTCTTGCTCCGCCTTCGACCATTAAATTTAACACGCCTCGTTCAACAAGAGAATCTAAAATATTTTTTATGCTGAGTTCCGCCAAAGTTACAACTTCTGCGCCGACATCTTTTAATTTTGAAATTTTATTTTCGTCATTGCTAAGAGTAAAAATCAAACATTTTGAATCATTGCCGATTATTTTAGCGTCAAGAGGCGTTCTTAAATTTGAATCTAAAATTATTCGCTTAGGATTAATGCCTTTAACATGTCTCACAGTTAATTCAGGATTATCTTTCAAGACCGTTTCAACGCCGACTAAAACAGCATCATTCATTGCGCGAATCTCGTGAGCTTTCGTCCGTGCTTCAATCCCTGTGAGCCATTTGCTATCGCCGTTAGCAAGACATAAACGGCCGTCAAGACTCAAAGCTGCTTTGAGAGTTACAAAAGGTCTTTTGTATTTATGAACGAAAACAAATCCGCGATTTAATTCTTTAGCCTGCGCTTCAAACTCGTTAAGCTCTGTAACTTTTATTCCTGCGCTTCTTAAAATTTCAATGCCTTTGCCATTAACTTTAGGATTAGGGTCGCTCATGGCTATAAAAACTTCGGCAACGCCTTCATCAACGAGTCTGTTCGCACACGGCGGCGTCTTTCCGTAATGCGAACAAGGCTCTAAAGTTACATAAACTGTTGAGCCTTTAACATTTTTATTTTTTCTTTGAGCGTCATTAAGAGCTTCTATCTCGGCGTGAGGATTTCCGCAACGATGATGCCAGCCTTCGCCGATGATTTCATTATCTTTGACAATTACACAGCCTACCATAGGATTCGGAGACGTTGCCCCGCGACCGTTGGCAGCTAATGTCAAAGCCCTGCTCATAAATTTTTCGTGTTTTTCGTGAGAAATTTTTGATGGCCTCCGCAAAAAATTTTGTTCATATTTTAACGGTCGGTGTTATCATTTACAAGGTTATTCAAGAATCAGGAATGAGGAATTAAGTTAATGAAGAATGGAAAAATAAAAATCATTCGCGTGATTTTATTAATAATGTTTGCGTTTTTTTCTCTGCCGTCCGAATCTTTCTCTGCACAACGCAGAGTCGCTCGAAATTCTTATGACATCATCGTGGCAGGAGCAGGCACGGGAGGAATCTCAGCAGCTATTCAAGCAGCTCGAATGGGAGCAAGCGTCTTAGTTGTCGAGCCGAGTACTTGGATCGGAGGCCAAGCTACAGCCGCAGGAGTCTCGACGATGGACGATATGAGCCGCCAACAAAGCGGACTTTATCGAGAATTAATTTCGCGTTTACAAAATTATTACGAATATCGAAATAAATCTATGGGAACTTGTTATTGGATACCTACAAGCATAGCCTTTGAGCCTCATATAGGCCAAGAAGTTTCAGTTAATTTAGTTAATGACGCAAGACGAAAAGGCACGCTTGATTTTTTAATGAGTTCCGAGATTATCAATGTAAATAAAAATAAAAACACAATCACCGGCGTTACTGTTAGAACTCTCGAAGGTGAACGCCGTTACGTCTGCAAAATTTTAATTGATGCTACAGAATACGGCGACATGATTCCTTTGTGCAAGATTCCATATAGAGTAGGAAATTCTGTCTCGCCGTTCTTAAATCCTGACTCAATGGTTCAAGAAATAACTTGGCCTGCTGTAATTCATAAATATATGCCTGTTGTTCCTGATAACTTAAAGCCACGTGAGCCTTTGCCCGGCTACGAACTTGCAAAACGAAATTACGAGAGCTATGTATCCGCCGACGGTTTTAATTTTAGGAACACTTTCCCTATCGAGACGCCGGTGAATTTTGTATCTCATAACGCCTACAGGGGACTCCCCGACAGCATGAATCCATATAGCTACGATGCCGCTAAAGAAAATCGCGAATATATTACTAAGACCGTCTTAAATTGGGGCAATGACTATCCGGGAACTTATGCTTGGAACGGCAGACGCGGCTTGCCTATTGCCTACCTTGAAGACAGAGAATTAAGAAAAGAAGTTGAACGCGAGGCTTTAATCAAAACTCTTCATTTTATATATTATATTCAAAACGAACTCGGCGAAGAATGGAGCGTCGCTGATGACGAATATAACAGCAGAGTCGTTCCTGAAGCCGCAAAAAATTTACCGCCCGAATGGCAGGAAATAGCAAAACGTATGCCCGTTATTCCTTACGTTCGAGAGTCTCGGCGAATAATCGGAAATCATACGCTGACTTCACACGAACTTTTACAAAATTCTTTAAGTTATCGCGATGGACAAACAAGCCACGAATTTTCAGATTCTATTGCAATCGGCGGTTATATTCTTGACCTTCACGGAGCTAATACTGACTCAGATATGGAATGGGAATTAGACGAACGCGCAAACAGTTCTATAATCAATCGTCCGCGAGGGCCTTTCCAAGTTCCCATGAATATTTTAATTCCTAAAGATACTGACGGATTTTTAGCCGCTGAGAAAAATTTATCAATGTCTCGACTTGCTCAAGGTGCTTTACGTCTTCAGCCTATAACAATGATGACAGGACAGGCCGCAGGAGCTTTAGCAGCCGTTTCTGTACGAGAAAAAAAACAGCCCCGCGAAATTCACCCGTTAAAAGTTCAATGGGAATTATTAAATTCAGGCGTAAATCTTTCGCTCTGCAATTACACCGACGTTCCTGAAACTCATTCATTAAATAAGAGCGTTCAGATTTCAAATTTATATGGCCTTATAGCTCCTAAAGAATATCCGCATACAGCTTCGTTTAATCTTTCGCTTCTTTTAGATGACCCTGTTTGGGAAATGGCTATCATAAAAGGCGATGATAAAGGCGAGTTTGGAGTCAATGAGATTATATCGACGGTTGATGTTCGCGAAATGTTATTGAAAGCTCAAGAGGCTTTGAAGATAAAGAAAAAAAATACGCCTTCCGGGCTCGATAAAGATAGATTAATTTCACGCGGCGAACTTGCAAGAGTCATCTGTGAGGCTTTCCCGGCTTTGAAAAATATTCCTCATCGAAAGGGCTCAAAACTTCCTTTCAAAATCGAAAAAAATCGAAACTCTGAACCGGTTACAACTCTTGCTCACTTAGGAGTCCTAAACGTCTATGCACCCGAAGGCAATTTTTATTACGGCCGTCCTGTTACTAAAGGCGAGGCTGTTGATATAGTCGTCAGGGCTTGCGTTTTAGCGGCTGAGTGAAAAAATTTCAGGCGTGATAAAATTATTAAAAATTTTTTCAGGAGGTAAATTCAAAATGAAGAAAATTATTTCTTTAGCGTTGATTTTAGCTATGGCTCTCACTTGCGCTGCTTTTGCTGACGGACTTCCCGGAGGAACAAAATTGATTTTCACGACCGGCGGAGCTCAGGGAACTTATTACGGCTTCGGCGGAGTCCTTGCAGGCAAAGTCGGCGAGAAAACTTCCACGACTGTTACAGCAATTACTTCAGGCGGCTCAAAGGCTAATATCGAAGCAATGGAAGACGGCGACGCACAGCTCGGCTTCACTCAGTCAGACGTCGGCGCATATGCTTACAAAGGCACAAGACTTTTTGATAACAAAGTCGATACTTTTTCAACCGTTGCTAACCTTTACATGGAGCAGGTTCAGATCGTAACGCTTGATCCGAATATCAAGACAGTTGCAGACCTCAAAGACAAAAACGTTTCGATCGGCGCGGCCGGTTCAGGCGTTTACTTCAATGCCGTTGACGTTCTCAAGGCTTACGGTCTTGACGTCGAGAAAGACATTAAACCGACCTATCAATCATTCGGCGACAGCGTTGAAGCTTTGCAGGACGGAAAAATCGACGCGGCTTTTATCGTTGCAGGCGCACCCACGACAGCGGTAACTTCACTCGCTACGACAAAGAAAGTTTATCTCGTAGGCTTTGATGACGAACACGTTTTGAAATTAATCGCCGAGTCTCCTTATTACTCAATGAACGTTATTAAAAAAGACGTTTACGGCACTGACGACGACACGGTAACAGTAGCAGTCGGCGCGGTAGTAATTGCTAACGATGACGTTTCAGAGACCGACGTTTATAACTTCCTCTATGGAATTTTCGAGAACGTTGACGAAATTACAGCAGCTCACGCTAAAGGCGCGGAACTTGATTTGAATTTCGCAGCGGGCTACACAGCAGTTCCTTATCACAAAGGCGCGGTTAAATATTTCGGCGAAAAAGGAATCAAAGTCGCAGGAAAATAAAAAAGACAGTTAGGAGTGAGGAATTAAAATTCTTAATTCTTAACTCTGAAAATAAAAACGGTTGCGGCTTTTTGCTGTGGCCGTTTTATTTTTATAAATTTTTTAGAAAGGGGAAAGTTTTATGGACGAACAAAATTTAACGGCTCAAGATTTTTCTGCTGATGTTGATGCGGTTATGAAAAAATATGACCGTGAGTCTAACGTCCGAGTTTGGGAAGGTCGGCCTGCAATTTTTATAAAATGTCTGTCGGCTTTGTTCTCGCTTTATTGCATTTACGTGACTCTTTTCAGCACGGCAATGCCCGAAGTCAGGTTAAATATTTTCTTAGGATTAATTTTAATTCTTGGCTATTTGCATTATCCGATTAGGAAATCTCACGGCGATGTCTTGCCTGGCATCAGCGATTCAATTTCGATTCCTATTGCCATTGACACTAAGGCGCGAGCAAATTCAATTCCGTTTTACGACCTTTTAATTATGTTAGCCGGAGCAATTCCGTTTTTTTATTTTGCTTGGAACGCCGAGAGTATTATTAAATTAGCTTTGCGTGTAACAAGTCCGCGAAATCCTAATTATCATTTAATGATAACAATGGCCGTGCTTGCGATTTTATCAACGATGGAACTTTGTCGACGCTGTGTCGGTATTCCGATTCTTTGTGTTGTCGGCTCTCTAATGATTTATGCTTTTTCGACCGTAAGATTTGGAAAAGTTATTTATGATTTATTTTACTCGACAGGCGACGGACTCCGAAGCACGCCTATTGAAGTCTGCGCGAAATATATCGTCGTGTTTATAATCTTCGGAGCTTTTCTTGAGAGAACAGGAATATCAACCTTCTTTATTAACCTTGCAAACGCTATAGCTGGAGCTTCGGCGGGCGGCCCTGCAAAAGTCGCTGTAATTTCTTCGGCACTTTGCGGAATGGTATCAGGCTCATCGGTCGGAAACACAGTTACTACAGGCTCAGTTACTATCCCTATGATGAAGAAGACAGGATATAAACCTGAATTTGCGGGAGCGGTTGAAGCGGCGGCCTCAACAGGCGGTCAGATAATGCCTCCGATTATGGGAGCGGCTGCTTTCTTAATGGCTGAATATATGGGCATACCGTATTCTCAAGTCGCATTAAAAGCAATTTTGCCGGCGGTTTTATATTTTGCAGGAATTTATATCGCCGTTCACCTTGAAGCTAAAAAATTAGGACTTAAAGGAATCCCTAAAGAAGAATTACCGCGAATTTTGAAACTATTGCCGAAGGTTTATTTGCTCTTGCCGTTAATCGTTTTAGTCGTTATGGTCTCAATGAATATTTACACGATGCAATTTTCAGCGGCAATAGCTATCGGCCTTGCAATTTTTGTAGGACTGTTCAACAGCGATGAACGAATAACGCCGAAAAAAATTCTTGAGGCTCTTGAAGCAGGCGGACGCGGAACAATTACCGTAGCCGTTGCCTGCGCTATGGCTGGTCTTGTAGCTGGCTGTATAACTTCAACGGGTTTAGCTTCAGAATTAATTACGATGGTCGTAAACGTTTCCGGCGGTCATGCTTTTATCGCGTTAATCTTAACTATGATTTGCTGCATAATTTTAGGAATGGGAGTTCCCACGACTGCTAACTATTGCATAATGGCGGCGACTTGCGCTCCGATATTAATGGCACCGGCAATCGGGATCGAAAAAATCTGCGCTCACTTCTTAGTCTTTTACTTTGGCATAGTTGCGGATATAACGCCTCCTGTAGCTCTTGCGGCTTATGCGGGCTCGGCAATAGCAAAAGCTCCTCCAATGAAAACGGCTTTTAACGCAACGAAATTAGCTATCGGAGCTTTTATCGTTCCTTATATCTTTGCGTTTACTCCGGCTATGTTGTTTGAAAATGTCAGCCCTTTAATCGAGATCGTAAACGCCGGGCCGATGTTGACGAATATTTTAATCGCTCTAGAAATCGTTTTAATATGCGCTACTGCTTTGCTTGGTATTTTCGGAGTTGCTGCTGCTCTCAACGGATTTTTATTCAAGCCTATTAATCCGATATTAAGAGTTGTTATTTGCGCGGGCGGTTTGAGTATGTTAGTGCCGGGTATTTTGAGCGATGTTATAGGTTTTGCTCTTGTCGGGGCTGTCTTTGCAATTCAATATATGAAGAGAGAAAAATAATTTAATTTTTTATATCGCGTCCATTAAACCGGGCGCGTTTTTTTGTATAATTAAATAAAAATTTTTAGGAGGAATTTTTTATGAATGCTAAAAAAATTTTTGCTGCGACTCTTTTAATTTTATTATTCTCAGCGGCAGCAAATGCAAAACTCACTGAACAAGAAGCCTTAAATGACGATCGTATAGGACCGTTTGTTGAGATTACTAAGCAGCAAGGCGAAAAATTTTTACCCGGCCGTTACGCTCAAACTATAGGGATTTTGTCAAGAGTCCATCCTGAAGACAAGATGATTATTGCAGCTTCAAGTTTAGTTATCGAGATCGGAAAATTTGATAAGAAAAATAAATTTTTCCCTGCAAAACTTGATTTCTATGGCAAAAAATTAATAAAAGGCTATGCGAAACTTGATACGTCCGGCGCAGTTCCAATCTTGCGGATTTATGATGCAAGTTCATCAAAAAAACACAAACTTATAGCTGAAGATTTTGCTGTCCTTCAAACCGAAGGCGATAAATATTTTTGGTTCTTAGGCTCAACTGAAAACGGAGATATTCATTCTATATTCCCGTTAAACGTAGAGTACTGGTTCCCTAAAAATTGGTACTTAGGCAAATGGATCGCTGCAGACAATTCAGAAATTGAATTAGACGCCGATGGAATTGTGAGCATTCACGGCAACGTTTTTGGAACTTATACAATTTCAGATAATAGAATACTCGTAAAAACTCCGGACAATAAAGAAGATGCTGCTTATTGCATCTATAATTCTGATGAAGATTATCTTGTTATAACTTTCACGAGCGGCCCGAACGGAATGGGCGAGAATGCCGCCGTTTTCACCAGAGAAAAAGATTAGTATAATCTATCAAATTTTTTATTCAGGAGGAATTTTTCATGAAAGCAAAGAAAATTTTTTCCGCGATTTTTCTACTCACATTATTAACAACTACAGCAAACGCAAAAGTTACAGAGCAGCAGGCTTTGAGCGATCAGAGAATAGCTCCGTTCGTTGAAATTACTAAACAACAGGGCGCGAGTCTTTTGCCGGGACGTTACGCTCACGTTAAAGAAATCATGTCGCGAGTCAATCCCGCTGAAAAAATTAATGCAGCTTCAAGTTTAGTTATCGAAATCGGAGAATTTAATTCAGAAAATAACGCATATCCTTCAAATCTTGATGTCTATGGTGAAAATCTTGCGCCGTGCTTCATGACTTTTGACGCTTCGGGAGCTGTGCCGATTATAAAAACTTACGCAGCTAACGACTCAGGAAATTACGAAGTCATAGCTGAAGATTTCGCTGTAATTATTCCCGAAGGCGGAGATAAATACGCTTGGCTCTTAGGCTCAACAGAAACAGGCGACGTTCGTTACATGTTCCCGTTAAAAGACTGGTTCCCTGGGAAATGGTGGGAAGGCGATTGGGAAAGTTCAGACGGTTCTGAAATCGAGTTAGACGACGACGGAACGATAGAGATTCAAGGACGAAAATTCGGAACTTATATAATCTCAGATAATAGAATCGCCGTAA
>JAFVEW010000142.1 GCA_017475805.1 Synergistaceae bacterium
CAAATAAAATTATAGATTTCGTATTGTCTTGCAAAAACGTTGATACTCTTCTTGTTCATTGTTACGGCGGTGAATCTCGTTCACGCGCAGTTGCAGCCTTTGTCGTGAAAATGTACGGGCAAGATAATAATTTTTATTTCGCAACAGGAAACCCGAATGAGCATATTTATAACACTCTTTTAAAAACGTGGAATAAAAGAAAGGAAAAAAATTAAAAAATGTCAAAGAAAAATGTAGCAGTAATTCCCGGCGACGGAATTGGCCCTGAAGTTATCAAAGCAACTCTCGAAGTTTTAGAGAAAGTCGCGCCTGGTGAATTCGATTTCAAAGAAGTAGCGATGGGCGGAAACGCTATCGATAAATACGGCGAGCCTTTACCTGATTTCAGTTTAAAAACTTGTCAGCAGGCCGAAGCAACTTTATTAGGAGCAGTCGGCGGGCCAAAATGGGATAATCAGCCGCCGGAAAAAAGACCTGAGCGCGGTTTACTCGGAGTTCGTGCAGGACTTGAAGTTTTCGCAAATATTCGTCCCGCAAAAATTTTCGCGCCTCTTGCTTCAGCTTGTCCGTTACGAAAAGACATTGCAGAGAAGGGAATTGATTTTATAATAGTTCGTGAATTAACGGGAGGAATTTATTTCGGTAAACACGAAGCCTTCAAAACTGAAAACGGTGAGCGCGCTGCTCGTGATGTAATGGAATACACCGAACACGAAATTAGAAGAATCGCTCACGTTGCTTTCAAAATGGCTATGGGACGTCGAAAAATCGTAACGTCAATCGATAAAGCGAATATTCTCACCGTTTCGAGACTTTGGCGCGAAATAGTTGAAGACGTCGCGAAAGAATATCCAGAAGTAAAATTGAATCATCTTTACGTCGACAACGCTTCGATGCAATTAATTCGCGTTCCTTCAGAATTTGATGTCATCGTAACTGAAAACACATTCGGCGACATTCTCTCTGACGAAGCAAGTCAAATTGTCGGCTCGATCGGAATGATTCCAAGCGCAAGTTTGGGCGAAGGCAATCGCGGACTTTACGAGCCTATTCACGGTTCAGCTCCTGACATTGCAGGTCAAGACAAAGCTAACCCGATCGGAACGATTTTAGCCGGCGCAATGATGTTGAGATATTCTTTCAATATGAACAAAGAAGCCGACAAAATTGAAAATGCCGTCGACGAAGTTTTAAAGGAAGGACTCAGGACAGGCGACATTTACACCGGTGATAGCAGCGAAAAATTGATTTCAGGTTCAAAAATGCGCGACGAGATAATGAAAAAATTATAAAAATAAAATTTATAATTCAACGTCAAAATTTTTGTTTTCGTGTTAGAATTTTAAAAGTAATTTCTCGGTTTGAAATTGAGCCGGGAAATTTTATTTTGGTCACTACTTTGGTCACTACAAAAAGTTTAAATTTTTATTCTCGTCATCAAGTTTTACGCGTCTGATTTTAAAATTAAAAAAACGATTTTGATTTTTTAAATCGAGCTGAAAATTCAAAAATAATTTTTCATTTTTATTTTTCAAATTTCAAAAGCAAATTCAAGAAAAAAATTTATAGCTGATACATTTGAAAAGCGATAATCCCCCTGCCAGAGGAGTTCAAAATTAAGTACATTGGGTATAGCACAAAAGCGCAGCAAGTTTCGCAGATTCTGTAAATCTACGAAACTTGCTAATATTAACAATTCATAATTTTACAACACGTTCTTCAATTATTCAACTTTTCACCGTGAAAAAAAATTCACCAAGAAGTAAACTTTTCAGCATTTTCAAAAAAATATTCACAGCAAAAATTTATAGTCGGGAGATTTTCAATAATGCCTCAAATTTTTACAAGAAAAAATCATAGCGTGAAAAGTTGTTACGCCACAATCGAGAACGAACAAATTAAAATGAATTATAAATTTGAAGATGTCGCTTATCAGTGGCTCGAGGAATTAAAAATGATACGGAAAGAATCAACTATCGTAAAATATGCTGGACAGCTGAGAAATTATATAATTCCTGCGTTCGGAAAATTTAATTTGAGCGACATCAGCAGCGAAAATATTGTTTCATTCGGCAAAAAACTTTTAGCTGAAGGCCGCAATGGCCGAAAACTTTCGCCGAAAACAGTTTCAGATATTATTTCGAGAATGAAAAGCATTCGCCGTTTCGCTTTGCTTCACGGTTATGAAGTCAATTATCTTCCCAACGCTATAAAAATTCCGTTGAGGCAAGGACAAATTAGAATTTTGACAGTAGCCGAAGAAAATAAACTTCTTCGATATTTGAAAAATAATTTTGACCTCACAGCACTTGGAATACTTTTGTCGCTTTTCACGGGGCTTCGACTTGGTGAACTTTGCGCTTTGAAATGGGAGGACTTTTCTTTCATCGATAAAGAATTTTGCGTTCAAAGAACTATGCAGCGTCTTCAAAATTTAAACGGAAGCACGGGTAAAAAAACTTTTATCGAAATTGACGCTCCGAAAAGTCAAAGCTCACTGCGAAAAATTCCTATTCCCGGCGAACTCATAAAATATCTCGAATCTTTTTATGTTGATGATGCTTTTGTTCTCAGCGGCTCTAAAAATAAGTTTGTCGAACCCCGCACAATGGAAAATCGTTTCAAGAGCGTTCTGAAAAAATGCGGCGTTGAGAAAATAAATTTCCACGCACTTCGTCATTCATTCGCTACAAAATGTGTAGAGTTAGGCTTTGACATAAAGTCATTGAGCGAAATTTTAGGGCACGCCAACGTCAATATCACGTTAAATCGTTACGTTCACCCAAGCATGAAATTAAAGCACGCGAACATGAATAAACTCAATAAATTTATCTGTGATTAAAAAAATTAAAGGGAGGCTATAAAAATTTTTCGTAGATTTACAGAATCTGCGAAAAATAATGCAAGGAGGAAAAATGTTTTGAGTAAAAAATTTTTTGTTCTGCTTTTAGCGACATTGTTCGCGATGTTTTCAGTTTCGCAAGTTTTCGCGGAAACGGCTTACAAGTTGGTCAATGCGAGCGATATCGAAGGAGATTTAGAGGCGGAGTTATCTGACGATGTTGAGCCCTTCGTCGGCGGAAACTTCTACGGCGTTTATAAAATTCCGAAAATAGCCGTTGCTTCGTATGATAATTCAGTGGACGAAGACGAGATTGAGCTTATTTCGTTCGATGTGAAATTCGATTTATCTTGGACTCTGTCTTCAGACAAACTTACGGACGTTATTATTCAATCGGTTACTTCTGATGATGAGAATTATCTCATTGAACTGGCTGGAGTTTTGCCCGACGAAGCTCCAGGTGATGATGAAGACGGTTACGCACTCTCTTTCGTGGCAAAAATTACAGGCGTCGACGATGCAGAATATCAAGAGGCTCTCTTGAATTTGTCCTGCGATGTTGTAGCTGATGCTATCGATGACGCTGAAGAATTTGACGAAGATAAAGCATACACGTCTGTCGCTGAAGACGCCATGAGCAGTTATATAGCTGACTTCGACACGATAGACCTTAAGAACGTATATTCAAGTTATTCTGTAACGGTTCCTTACATTACATTTTCGGCTCTGAATGCCCAACATCCAAAGGCGGGTCTTCTGTTGTATATTTTTCAGTCCCCCGCCTCTCGTCGCCAGCATAACATGTCAAGAGATATAGTGTAAGCAAAGTTTCAGGCAAATCCCAACCAGCATTTCCATTCACGACCCCACTGCCTTGCCTGCTGTCGCATACGGACTCCTGTATGGCTTCTGCGTGGGTAGGCAAGTTTGATGAATTCCTTGATCGGCTGTATTTGTTGGCTCGCTTTTTGCGCTGTTACCTGCATTTTACGGCGTTTGGGATATTCCTGAGCTTTTGCATCTTTGATCCTTTTTCGAGTTCAATGGATAATTGTTTTCTATAAGCAGTTTGATTTTGTGCTTTTTCGATATGCTATGGCGGTCATCTGGCTGACCCAAGGTGCAGAAGAGTCCGTTTCCATCTCGAATTGACACTTGTCACCACAGATATGCCATGCTATAATTGATTTCGTAAGCAGTTTTTCAAAGATATTCTTTGGGACGTGCTCCCATCTGTTATCCTTTTATTTCTGAATTCCTGCTTATATCTCTCATCTCAACCATCACAAGCAGGAGACAGAAAATGATCAGATCGTTTGTCAGCCGTCTCCTGGGACAGATTCAATCTTAAAGGAGGAGAATATTATGGCAAACAATGGGAATAGGAGGTTTAAGCCCTACGAGGAACTGGAATTTCGGGATGACTTCATGTTTGGGAAGGTGATGGAGGATCCTGTGCTCTGTCACGATGTGCTGGAGTGTCTGCTCCAGCGGAAGATTGGGAAGCTGGACACTTCTCATCCTCAGAAGGAATTTCGATTCATCTCGGATGGCAAGCCGATACGGATGGATATTTTTTCACGCACAGAAGATGAGGTTTTTGACGCAGAGGTGCAGAATCTGAACAAGCAGGCTATAGCCTCAC
>JAFVEW010000143.1 GCA_017475805.1 Synergistaceae bacterium
CCTTTTCCATCAATTAAATTTATTCCTTATCAAAGATTTTTTTCAAGCTGCTTGAATACGGCGGCCTCGCTATTCCTTTTTCTGTAACAATTCCTGTTATTAATTCATTTTCAGCGACATCAAAAGCTGGATTATAAACTTTTACATTTTCAGGAGCCATTCTTTCTTTATAAAAAAGTTCTGTAATTTCGTTTTCGTTGCGCTGCTCGATTATAATATCAGAGCCTCTCTTAATATTCATATCTATCGTTGAAGTTGGCGCGAAAACATAAAAGGGTATTTCATAAAATTTTGCTAAAATTGCAAGTCCTGAAGTTCCGATTTTATTACAAGAATCTCCGTTTGAGGCTATTCTGTCAGCTCCTACAAAGACGGCATTAACCCAGCCGTTTTTCATAACTTGCGAGGCCATATTATCGCAAATTAAAGTTGTGTTGACTCCGTCGGCCATGAGTTCAAAGGTTGAAAGTCTTGCACCCTGTAGCAGCGGCCTTGTTTCGTCGCAATAAACTCGAAAATTCATACCTCGTTCACGTCCTAAATGAATCGGAGCTAACGCCGTACCGTATTTTGAAGTAGCAAGCTGTCCGGCATTGCAGTGAGTTAAAATTCCGTCGCCGTCTTTTATTAAAGTCAAGCCGTATTCGCCGATTTTGCGGCAGACTTCGGTATCTTCAGCTTTAATTTTTAGAGCTTCGTCGCGCAACAAAGTCTTAATTTCACTGATTTTTTTATCGCGGTTAGCCTCTGCTATTTTTTCCATTCGATTTAACGCCCAAGATAAATTTACAGCAGTCGGTCTTGAAGAATTTAGATATTCTTTTGCCTCGTGAAGCTGAGCGAAAAATTTATCAAAGCCGTCAGCATCCGAGTCTTTAATCGACAAATATAAACCGATAGCTGCAGCAATACCAATCGCAGGAGCTCCGCGAACTTGTAATTTATAAATAGCCTGCCAAATTTCTTTAATGTCTTTTAAGTGAAGCATTTTGACTTCACAAGGCAGCTTTGTTTGATCAAGTATCACTAATGCTCCTTCATTTTCGTCAAGAGCAACTGATTCATAATTTAGTACGTTCATATTTTTAAGTTCCTGATTAAATTTTTTCACATTATAAATGACAAATTAAGAATCGAAAAATACAGCTGCTAAAATTCAAAAACTTAAATCACAGCTAATCAAAACTGCACGTTTTGTAGTAATAAATGTAGTAATAAAATAATAGTTTTTTTAGAAAATTGTATAGTTCTCGAAAATAAAAATATCCGGCACTTTTAAGCCGTTTGTCTCGCAGAAATTTTTTATTCCGATTTTCAAATCTTCTATACTGACACTCGAATCTTCACTGAGTAATGCAGCATTAGGAAACGCAAGAATCCATTTTGACCTCGCTAACATCGGTGCGTACGGCGCGAAAATCAAATCAGATAATCCCGACTCAAGACGAGCTAAATCGACACTTACAACAGGCGTGTAATCGTTAAAAAATTTTTTGCGGTTAAAGTCTTCTTTTAATAAATAATCCGGCGGAGCTATCAAAATATTTTCGTCTTTAGCGAAGGCTTGAGACTCTAATTTTTTACAGTCAAAAGGCATCGAAGGTCTCGAAGGTAAATTTTGACCGGCGAAAAGCCATTCATTTTCATTAGAACTCTCTTGAATTTCGAGTCTCAAATTATGAGACAGGCGCGCAAATAATTTCATGCTCATGCTGCGTTCAGCTCCGAGTAAAACTGCACGGCGTTGACCTTCAAAAGCTCCAAGCGAAAAAAATCGCCCTTTGAAACCGTGTTCACGCATTGATGTTATTAATGACGAAAGCAAATGTTTTTCTTGAGTAACGTGAGGAAAATTAAAATTGAATTTTTTAACTTCTCTGCTTTTAATTCCTAAATCCTCATTTCTGATCCCTAATTCTTTTAAGTTATTGATAATAGGCTCTAATTGCCGCTGCTCTGTCCGTGAATTTTCGAGGATTTTCAAAACTCGTCCCGCACGCAAGATTAAAGTTTTTTCGCGTAAATTTTCGCTGAAATTTTTAACAATATTAATAATGCTCTCAATATTTGAATTTTTCCAGGCGTCGGAGTTTCTGCTGAAGAAGTTTTCAGCCGCTATTTTTGCAGATACAGGAATAATCTCAACATCGAGACCGTTGAAATTCTTGATTTCGTTTTTAATCGCGTCAATATCGCTCGAAATTTTTTCTTCAGGAGTCCTGATTAACTGTCCTGCTTCAGTGTCTGAATTTTCAAGATCGATTTTTGACAGAGCAAATATTATTTTATCGCCGTGAGATTTTAATTCTTCAAGCAATTTATAGTCTGAACCTTTTAATCTCGAACGTACAGGCAGGATATAAATTATAAAATCAAGTTCAGGCAAAACGTTTTTACAAGTTCCTTGTCCCTTCAGAGCGTCCCAGCCGGGCATATCAATCAAGCAAATTCCTTCAGGAATTAAAGCTCCGGGTATAGATATTTCGATTTGAGCAGCCTTATTTGTATTTCCTAACTCATCACTCCTAACTCCTAACTCTATAACGTGGCCGTCTGAATAAAAAACTTTCGCAACCTTTTTTTCACCCTCACGATATGCAACAGGGACATCTTTAACGTTAATTTTCTCGCCCGTAAAAGCGTTTATTAAAGTTGATTTTCCGCTGCCTGATAAGCCCATCACAGCAATATTTAAGCACGACGAATTTAGAGAATTTTTCAAAGCTCTTAGCTGCGCGTTTGCAGGAAGAATATTAATAGCGGCGTCAAGATTTTCATTTAGGAGATCAAAAATAAAATCTTCGCGGCCTGAGTCTCTTAAAATTTTCAGCGGTGTCGGGAACGGTGAGAAAATTCTCCGTGAGATTTCATGTCTTAAAATTAAATTTTCGCGTTCTAAATCTTCAATTACAGAAAGGTCTTTAAGAATCATTGTGCCGGCGACTCGAGTTGCTTCTAAAATTCTGACACGGCCTAAGTCATCATTTAATTCTATTTTGTCGCCATCGTCAGCTTCAGCAAGCCAAGCGTTAAGACTTAAAATTTCATTGCCGTATAATTTAGCGGGCTTTCCGTCTGCATATCTTTGAATAAAAGCATCGAGCATAAAATTTCTATAGACTCCGTCACCGCAATATAATTTGCGAGTCAAAGAAAAGAAATTTTCGTGAGAGTTATAAATAAATTCTTCTATTTTTGAAATTTTCATATGATCCGACGGGTGACAAAGTTCATACCATTGATCTAAAGTTTTTGGACATGTAGAATTTTCCAGCCTCATTAATCTAAGAAGCTGAGACGAAAAATAAATTTCCCGCGACGGAAATACTACCGTCAAGCCGGGCTCGTTTGAATATTCTCTAAAATTATTGTGTTCCCATTCTGAAAATTTAATCATATTCTTGTCCTTAATGTATAATTCTGCAAATAATAACACGTAAAAAGGCAAGTAGGAATTAGAAAGTAGGAAGCAGGAAGTAAAAAGGAGGATTTTCAGAATAAATGAGAAAATTAATTTGGGGCGGTGTTGATTGTCTTGACTTAGCAAAAAACTTCGGAACGCCTCTATACGTTTATGATACAGGAATAATAAAATCACGATGCCGACAGCTTCGCGAAACTTTCATTGAACGCTGGGGTAACGTTGCAGTGCGTTACGCGAGCAAGGCATTTTTAGTTAAAGAGATGGCGCGCTTGATTAACAGTGAAGGACTTGGCCTCGACGTCGTTTCAATCGGTGAGCTTTACACAGCTTTGAAGGTCGGATTTCCTGCTGAAAATATCGAAATGAACGGCAACGCTAAGAGCCATGAAGAAATTTCTCTTGCAGTTAATTCAGGCGTTGGACAAATTATTGTTGACCACCCTGACGAATTAAAAACGATTGAAAAATTTGCGCGCGAAAAGGGTATAAAGCAAAAAATTTTAATCCGCGTAGCTCCCGGCGTTGACGCTCACACGCATGCTTACATAGCAACTGGCGCGACTGACAGCAAATTCGGAGTGCCTGCAGATGTTTCTGAAGGTTCAATGCTGAATCATTCAATTAAATACGCAATGGCAAGCGAAAATATTGATTTAAGAGGCTTGCATTTTCACGTAGGCTCACAGCTTTTTGACCCTGTTGACAACGTTAAGGCAGTCGAAAAGACTGTTGAATTAATGAAGAAATTAAAAGACGCTTTGAATTTTACGACCTACGAATTAAACTGCGGCGGCGGCTTCGGAGCTGTCATAAATCCTTCAATGCAGGCAGTTAAGTGCGCTGACTTCACAGACCCTATGATGAAATTGCTTCAAGCTGACTGCAAAAAGTACGGACTCGAAGTTCCTAAAATGATAATTGAGCCAGGACGCTGGATAGTTTCAGAAGCAGGAATAACGCTCTACAAAGTCGAAAACATCAAAGAACTTCCTGAACTCACATACATTGCTGTTGACGGCGGCATGGCTGACAATCCGCGCTATGCTCTATATCAGGCTGACTATGAGGCCGTAAAAGTCGAAGACATTGACGCACCGATTATTAATTCTGATAAAAAATTTTCTATCGTCGGCAAGTGCTGCGAGTCCGGCGATATTTTAATTGACGATGCTAAACTGCCGCTTCTAAAAGCCGGAGATATTATCGCGCTTTATAACTCAGGAGCTTATACATTCAGCATGTCGAGCAACTATAACAGACTTCAAAGACCTGCAGTAATTTTTGTCGAGAACGGCCAAGCCCGCGAAGTTGCAAAACGTCAAACTCTCGATGACCTTATAGCAAATGAAATTTAAGCTGTGAAAATCCTGATTTTTGTGCTTACCCCTTACCCCTTGACAATAATTAGGGGGGGGTAAAATTACATTAAAATTTATAGTCAGGAGGTATTCAAATGACAAAAATATTAGCTTTTATTTTGTTATTAGCAATAACTTGCAGCCCGGCTTTCGCTAATCAGGTTCTGAAAGACAAGTACGGTCAGAAAATTGGTGAAATTAGAACTGAAAGCAATCGTGAAGTAATTTATGACAAATATGGCCAGAGGCTCGGCTATTTTGACGGTAAGTATACGTACAACAAATACGGGCAGAGGATCGGCGAAGGAAATTTGCTTACAACATTGCTTCAATAGTGTTTTACGTATCAGCTAACGTCTCCTAAAAATGGGAGGCGTTTTTTGTTTACAAGTGCCTTTTTGTTATAATAATTTTCACTCAGAAAAAACTAAAACGAAAAAAATAAAACTAAGAAGGAGGGAATAATATTTAATGGCTCTCTGCATAAAAATTCACGAAAGAGACAACGTCGCCATAGCGATTCAAGATATTCCGAAAGGCACTGAAGTTTTGCCGGGCGTTGTAACTGTCTGCGACATTCCTCAAGCTCATAAAATTGCTCTGAAAAATATTCCAGTCGGCGGCGAGGTTGTTCGTTACGGCGTTGTCTTAGGAACAATGCAAGAAGATATGCCGAGCGGCGGCTGGATTAATGAGAAAAATCTAAAAATGGCTCCTGCGCCTGACTTAGATAAAATGAAATTCGCCGTGAACATCAAAAAAAATCTCCCTGAGCCACCGATTAAAACTTGGGAAGGTTATAAAAATCCTAACGGCGGCCCTGCAGGCACTCGAAATATTTTAGCGATTAATACAACCGTTCAATGCGTTGCAGGCGTTTTGAATGTCGCTATTCAAAAAATTCGCAATGAAATTTTGCCGAAGTATCCTAACGTTGACAGCGTTATCGCGATTAATCACCCTTACGGCTGCGGCGTTGCTATTGATGCTCCTGAAGCTAAAGTCCCGCAGAGAATTTTAAGAAACATAGCAACTCACCCGAACTTTGGCGGCCAGTTTATGCTTGTTTCCTTAGGCTGTGAAAAATTCACTGTCGATAGATTTTGTGAGCCTTTCCCTGAATTAAATTCTCCTGAAAACGTAATCGTCTTGCAGGATTATAAAGGCTTCAACGAAATCATTAATGCGATTATGAACATGGCCGAGAAAAAATTAAAAATTCTTAATGAACGCAAGCGGGAAATTCTGCCGTTAAGCGATTTATTAATCGGAATGCAGTGCGGCGGTTCTGATGCTTTCTCAGGAATTACGGCTAACCCGACGGCGGGCTACGCTGCTGATTTAATCGTGTCAGGCGGCGGAACAGTTTTATTCTCGGAAGTTACGGAAGTTCGCGACGGTGTTCAATTTATCGCAGAACGTTGCATAGACGAAAAAGTCGGAGCGCGTCTCGTCCAAGAAATGAAATGGTATGATAAATATCTCAGGGACGGCGGCGTAGATCGCGGAGCTAACACAACACCCGGGAACAAAAAAGGCGGCCTCTCAAATATTATCGAGAAGTCTATGGGCTCAATCGCAAAGTCAGGCTCGTCGCCTATAGTTGAGGTTTTATCGCCGGGTGAAAAACCTACGAAACACGGCGAAATTTTTGCGGCGACTCCTGCTTCTGATTTAGTCTGCGGGCCTTGCCAATTAGCTTCGGGAATCGGCCTCCAAGTTTTCATGACGGGACGCGGAACTCCTTACGGGCTTGCTGCTGCTCCTGTTATAAAAGTCTGTTCGCGTAACGAAATGAAAGCTCAATGGTCGGATATAATTGACTTTAACGCAGGGCCTGCTGCTGTCGGTGAAAAAACAATCGCGGAACAAGGTACAGAGCTTTTCAAATTTATTCTTGACGTTGCGAGCGGACGTGCTAAACCTTATACGGAGCAGTACGGACTCGAGAATGATTTATGTATTTTCAATCCTGCGCCAATAACTTAAAAGCAAATAGGAAATTTTTTATATTTTTTCAGAAAGAAGGAATTTTTTTATTATGAAAGTCGGATTTATCGGAATGGGAATTATGGGCAAGCCTATGGCAATAAACCTCGTCAAAGCTGGACACGAAGTCATGGTCTCGAATCGCAACATGGCCAAGTGTGATGACGCTGTCAAAGCTGGAGCTAAAAAAGGCTCTTACAAAGAAGTCGCAGAATTTGCCGAAGTCGTTATTACAATGCTCCCGAACGGCCCACAGGTTAAAGACGTCATGCTCGGCTCTGGCGAAGTTGCTAAGAACATGAAAAAGGGCAGCACCTTTATCGACATGAGCTCAATTAATCCCGTTTCGTCAAAAGAAATTTGCGCTGAGCTTGAAAAATTAGGCGTTAATATGCTTGACGCTCCTGTATCAGGCGGCGAACCTAAAGCAATCGACGGCAGTTTAAGTATTATGGTCGGCGGTAAGCAGGAAATTTTTGATAAATTCAAAGCTATGTTAGGCGCGATGGGTTCATCAGTCGTTCGCTGCGGAGATGTCGGCGCAGGCAACACAACGAAACTTGCGAATCAGATTATCGTCGCTTGCAACATTCAAGCTCTTTCAGAAGCTATGACGCTCGCTCAGAAAGCCGGAGTCGATCCTAATTTAGTTTTCGACGCAATCAAAGGCGGCCTCGCAGGCTCAACAGTTATGAACGCCAAAGCCCCTATGATGATCGCAGGCAATGACAAGCCGGGCTTCAAAATCGACCTTCATATTAAAGACTTGAATAACGCCCTCGACTGTGCTCACTCTGTAGGTTCACCTGTTCCGATGACGGCTGCTGTTCAAGAAGTCTTCCAGTGGATGCACAATCATGACGGCGGACAGAAAGACCACAGCGCAATCGCTCAGTATTACGAATTTTTGACTGGAATCAAGATTGGAAGATAACATGAATTTAGATTTTATAAAGGGCGTTGTTGTTCCGATTTTGACGCCGATTGATAAGGACGAATTAATCGACGAAGCGAAATTCCGCAAGCAAATTGATTTCGTAATTAACGGCGGAATGGCTGGAATTTTAGTTTTCGGATCGAACGGTGAATTTTATCAAGTCGAAGAGCCTGAAATGGAACGAGGTTTGAAAATCGCAGTTTCTCAAGCCGCCGGAAGAATACCCGTTTACTTCGGCATCGGAGCGATTAACACGAAAAAATGTATTCGCCTCGCTAAAATGGCCGTTGCTAATGGAGCTTCAGCAGTTTCTATTTTACAGCCGATGTTTTTGAAGCCTACGCAAACAGAATTATTTGAACATTTCAAAGCC